>JAATFO010000151.1 GCA_015655145.1 Enterobacterales bacterium
CCGAGAAACGCCACCGTTTCTCCCGCTGCCTGCAAACGTGCCGCGATCCCCTGCGCCAGGGTTCCCCCCAGCGAATAACCGAGCAAATAATAGGGCCCCTGCGGTTGATACTGGCGCAGCGTGTGCAGGTGATGTTCGCATACCTCCGCCAGGGATTGAGCCTGTTGCATCGGGCCATCCGGACGTGGTGACTGAATGCCAATCAATGACCAGCGGGCATCGATATAACGTTGCAATATACTGAATTGCCATGCAAAACCTGACGCCGGATGAAAACAAAATAGCGTGGGCCCAGTTCCCTGGCGCAGCGGCAGTAAAGTCTCCATACCGGCGCGACTGGCTTCTTCTTCACTCTGCTCCTGCGCCAGTTTTTCCGCCAGCGCCGCCACGCTCGAAGCAACCATCACCTGCCCGACAGTCACCGGAATAGCCAGAATACGTCGCAAATCGGCGGCAAGACGCATAGCAAGTAATGAATGACCGCCAAGCGCGAAGAAATCATCGCTGGCCGAGCGAATCTCTCTCCCCAGCAAACGGCTAAAGGCCTGAGCAATCACCGTCTCAAGCCCCGGTTGCGGAGACCGCCCCGGCGCATCGGACATCAGTTCCGGCAGCGGCAGGGCCTTGCGGTCCAGCTTACCGTTAGCGCTGAGCGGGAAAACCGCCAGCTGTACCAGCGCCACCGGCACCATATGGCCAGGCAGCGAGGCCGCCAACGTCGCACGCAATGCGACGGTATCCAGTGGTTTCCCGGAGGCTGAAATCAGATAACCGACCAACTGGCGCGCATCCCCCACACCTGCCTCGCGCTGATTCAGCACACAGGCATGCGTTACGGCCTGCGTCACATCAGGCAAAGATAACAAGGCGCGGTCAATTTCGCCCAGTTCGATACGCTGACCACGAATCTTTAGCTGGTCGTCGCTGCGCCCGAGATACTCTACTGCCCCGTTATCCAGCCAGCGTGCCACATCACCGCTACGGTACATCCGTTCACCGGGAGCAAAAGGATCAGCGATGAAACGGCTGGCGGTTAAATCCGGACGGGCTAAATAGCCCTGCGCCAGTTGTATTCCGGTCAGGTAGAGATCACCGGCGATCCCTGGCGGTAACGGGCGCATTGCACTATCAAGAATGCGCAGGCCCGTGTTCCACACCGGATAGCCGATCGGCACACTGCTGCCAGTCACCGCTGCCAGCGGTGCGCCCCAGGCTGGATAACTGCTGACATCTACCGCCGCCTCCGTAGGACCATAAAGGTTATACAGCGGAACCTGAGTTTTTTGCTGCCACTGGCGCGCAAGGTCAGTCGGCAACGCTTCTCCACTACAAAACACCCGTCGCAGCGACGCACAGCACAGCGCGTCATCTTCACCGGTTAATGTCGCGACAAAAGCCGCCAGCATTGATGGCACAAAATGCAGTGTAGTGACACTGTAATGTACAAATAATTGCCGTAATATCTGCGGATCCCGATGCGCATCCGGCGGCGCCATCACCAGTTTCGCGCCGGCGATCAACGGCCAGAAAAACTCCCATACGGAAACATCAAAGCTGCTTGGGGTTTTTTGCAACACCACATCATCCGCACTGAGCTGATAGTGATCCTGCATCCACAATAATCGGTTAACAATTGCCGCCTGCCCCACCATCACGCCTTTCGGCCGGCCAGTTGAACCAGAGGTGTAAATCACATAAGCCGTGTGCGACGGATGTGACACATGCACAAGTGAGCTTGTCGGCGGCGCGAGTGGCACTAACAGCGCATTGTAGTGGAAAATAACCAATTCGGGCAGCGCGGCGAAACGGCCCGCCTGATCAGCGGAAGTGATGATTAACCGGGGTCGGGCATCTGCCAGCATCATATGCAAACGCTCATCCGGATAGCCCGTATCCAGCGGCAACCATGCGGCGCCTGCTTCAACAATCGCCTGCAATGAAAGCGACAGAAACACCGATCGCACCAGCGCTACCGCGACAATGTCTCCGGGTTGTACGCCCTCGGCCACTAAGGCATGGCTCAGCGCCAGAACCTGCTCGCGCATTTGCTGATAACTAAACGAGTGAGTTTCATCAGACAGCGCTGGCGCAGCGGGCGTACGCGCCGCCTGTAGTGCAATAAGACTACTGAGGGTTTCCGCTGGCAGCGGATGCGCGGTGTTATTGATACCTCGCAATAATTGCACCTCGCCTGGCTGGCACAGTTCTGCGGCATGGCACAGCAATGTGGTATCGACCGCAAACTGGTGCAATAACAGCGGCAGACGCGCAAGATGACGCTGTAACGACCGGGCATCATAACGTTTGGCATTCGCCAAAATTTCCAGCGCAAGATTACCTTGTTCATCAAGATACAGGTCGATTTCCAGATCACGCACCGGCCCGGAAGCCAGTTGATGCGTGATACCTTCCACGCCGGCAAAATCAAGACGGTAATCAAACATCTTCAGGTTAATCACCGCCCCATAGAGCGGCTCACTGTCGTTTATACGCCCAAGGTCGCGTTGGATTTGCTCAGCCTCATAGCGCTGGTGACGACGTACTCGTTTTAATTCCTGTGCCATGCCTGCCGCCAGGTGCGGCAACGTGGCGTTCGCTGCAATTTGCACGGCAACAGGCAGAACGTTTAATACCGGGCCGCTGGCACACAGAGCAACCGACCCCATCCGTCGCATAAAGATAAACCCGACGCTGTATGCGCTCAGGCCGCTCAGCCGCCCCAGCCAGAGAGCAATCAGCGCCAGCGCCATATCAGAAGGCGACAGTTGCTGCCCTGCGCCCTGCGCCGCCAGCGCACGAAAGTCCTGCTGATCAACCCGAAGAGACTGGCGGATCAGTTGCGTCGTCGGGCCTTGTCCAGCCAGCGGTTGTGCCGAAAGTGTTGCCGGTGTCGGTAGCTTTCTCACTTTACTGGCCCAGAACGCCGCATCACGCTGCCAGGCGTCAGACGCCTGATAACGGACATACTCATTGACGACGTCACTGAAGGGCACAAAGGGCGATGGGTCCGGCGTTGCCTTGTCGCAAAACGCAGAATAGAGATGAGCAATCCGCCGGGTAATGGCAGTAAAGCTAAAACCGTCTACCATCAGATGATGGTAACGTTGATACCAGAACCAACGACTATCACTCAGACGAATTAACAGATTGAAAAAATGGGGTTTCCCGCTGTTGATGCGCAAATCCTGCTCAAGATCGTCGTGCATTAGCGCCAGGGCGCGGTTTTCCGGCGCAACGTCTTTGCGCAGATCAACACATAATGGCGGGGTAAATAGGACGTCAGGATCAATCCATTGCAGTGGTACGCCGTCCCGCTCAGTGAACCGCATACGCAGGGTATCGGCCTGCGCCATCCCGGTCATAATTGCCTGGCTTAACAGTGCCGCATCCAGCGCACCATTAAGCTCAATATAATGCGCAACACTCCAGGCATTAGCATAAGGAGAGAGCTGGTCGGCCATCCAGATACCCGGTTGTGCCGCGACCAGCGGTAACAATTCCGTTTTCCGGTCAGGCGCGTGATGGCGGATGTCACTCACTGCACACCTCACTGACAAGACAATGCAGCAAAGCGAGTCGGTAACAACGTCTGCCAATGGTCGTTCAACCAGGTCTGACACGCCGTCTGGGTTGCCGGTCCTGACACAATCTGCCAGCCGGTCGGTATCTCTCCGTGCTCAGGCCACAGACTGTATTGGGAATGGCGATTTTTCAGGATCAAAAAATCCCCATCGGGATCATCAAATTGATGGCGGTATTCCATGTCATCATCCTGTCAGAAAAAGGCACCAGTGATTCAGGCGGGTTGCACGATCAACGCAGACCACAGCGTATTTAAGCCTTCGGTCAGCCCACCTCGCCAGCAAAGGGCATCGTGCCCACCATCAAACTGACGGTAAAAAGAAGGCGAGTGATTTTTTTCCAGTGACGCGCTGAGCTGGTCATTTACCTGAAGAATAAGCGGCTCTCTGACGCCAGCTTCCAGGAAAATACGCAATGCTTTCCCTTCGCCAAGGCCATCCTGTACTTTTTTGACCAGCCAGCCAGCTTCACTGCTGTTATCCTGCCGGGGCCACCAGAAAGAACCGGACTGACTCAGCACACAACCAAACCGTTGCGGCCAATATAAAGCGGCATACAGTGCTGACAGCCCACCAAAGCTCTGCCCTGCCACCACCGTGGTTGACGGATCATCTCGCCATTGCACCCCTTGCGATGCTAACAACGGCAACAACTCTTCCTGCACTGCCAGCCAGAATATCGGATTGCAGGTAAGCTCACGGCGGCGGTGTTCGATATCAATCACATCAACCAGCAAATACACGGCAGGAGGTAACCGACCCGCGCGAGTTTCCGCCGCTAAAGCGTCCCATATCGGCATCCGTTCAGCCCAGAACTGACCATCAAGCAGAATAGCCAGCGGGCGTTTCTCCGGCTCGCACTCGCCAGTAGTGAAAACCCACACCCGGCGTTGATTGCCCAATCGCTTGCTGTGCCAGATCCGCGGGGGCGGCGCACTATGGGGCGATGCATCCACGTTTTCCCAACCTGTCTGCATCGGTGCTTGCGGTAAATGGAGGGCAGAAACCGGGTGACCACGGCCACCATACCAGCTATCGCTATTCAGCGGATCGGCTATCGCCTGAGGCAATAAACGCCGCCAGCCTTCGCGTAAAGCCCGTCGATCAGGGGGATTCTGTCGGGCCTCGGGGGCAAAGTCATCTTCCTGAGAAGAAGGAATCAGACAATAGCTGCCACGCCAGGTCGCATTGAGATGGGTTTGCCACTGCCAGACATCGGTGCCAGGGATACGCACCAGACTTTGTGGCTGCATTTGCTGGTGATGATCAGTGACACCCGTGATATAAATCCAGACATGCCGGACCTGAGAAGTTGTTTCGTCTCCGGCGGGATCGCGCCAGTAAAAGATGACTGTACACCGCTCGCCTTCACAAACAATCAAGGGCCCCTTCTGGCGGCGCCTTTCCTGCCACCAGTCTTCACTTCCGATTTCCAACCCGGCCACGATACCTATAACCCTAATGTTATTAGCAGAAAAAACCATTTTTACCAGAAAACACGGTTAATACTATTGATAATTATTTCTATTTGCAATAGCGTATTTCGCTTCACCGTTGAGTGCACTGCGCTATTTTGCGCTTTGTTTTTACAAAGTGAAATAGCCATTGAATTTCTCATGGTCCATAAAATAAACATGCTCAAGGCCCTTCTGCCGAAATAAATATCATGTTGGCAGAAAAAAACAGCAGGAAATTTTAATGAAGGCTCACACACGTTATTCCCTTACCGTTTTCATCCATTTAGGCCTCTATGCGATGGCGTTGCCGCTCCAGGCTGCCGAACAGCCCCTCCTCTTTGCAGAAAAAGAAAAAGCACCGGAAACAAAAAAGAACAGTGGCGAAACAGCCCATGAAGGCACATTGGTCGTCACCGCTGAACAGCAAAATCTGCAGGCACCGGGGGTTTCCACCATCACCGCCAAAGAGATCCAAAAACGGCCGCCAGCGCGTGATATTTCAGAAGTTATTCGCACCATGCCTGGCGTCAATCTTACCGGCAACTCCACCAGCGGTCAGCGTGGCAATAATCGACAGATCGATATTCGTGGCATGGGACCGGAAAACACCCTGATCTTGATCGATGGTCGGCCGGTGACCAGCCGTAATGCGGTTCGCCTTGGCTGGCGCGGCGAACGAGACACCCGCGGCGACAGTAATTGGGTGCCGCCGGAAATGATCGAACGCATCGACGTGATTCGCGGTCCGGCAGCGGCACGCTACGGCAACGGCGCGGCAGGCGGCGTGGTCAATATTATTACCAAACACAGCAGTAACGAATGGCACGGTTCCTGGGACACCTACTTTAATGTGCCGCAGCATAAATCTGAAGGCGCCACGAAACGGACTAACTTCAGCCTGACCGGACCGCTGGGCGGCGATGTCAGTTTCCGTCTCTGGGGAAACCTGAATAAAACGCAGGCCGATGCGCAGGATATTAATCAAGGCCATCAATCCTTACGTACCGGAACCTATGCCGATACCCTTCCCGCCGGACGTGAAGGGGTGGTTAATAAAGACATTAATGGTTTGGTTCGCTGGGAATTCGCGCCAATGCAGTCGCTCGAATTTGAGGCGGGTTACAGCCGTCAGGGCAACCTGTACGCTGGTGACACGCAAAATACGAATACCAGCAAACTGGTGACGGATAATTACGGCAACGAAACCAATCGCCTTTACCGACAGAATTACGCCGTAACCTGGAAAGGCGCCTGGGATAATGGCATCAGCACCCAGACCTATGCCCAATATGAGAACACCCGCAACTCGCGGATGAATGAAGGTCTTGCCGGTGGCACTGAGGGGATCTTCTCGAATGAAAACTTCTCCACCATCGAACTCAATGATGTGCTTCTGCACAGTGAAGTGAGTATTCCGTTTGATTACTGGGTTAATCAAAACCTGACGCTGGGTACCGAATGGAATCAACAGCGCATGAAGGATAATGTATCCAATACCCAGGCGCTCTCTGGCGGTGACATTGCCGGCGTGACAGACGGCGATCGTAGCCCTTACTCCTCCGCCGAAATTTTCTCACTGTTCGCCGAGAATAACATGGCGCTGACCGACAGCACGACATTGGTGCCCGGGCTGCGTTTTGATCATCACAGTATTGTCGGCAATAACTGGAGCCCGTCGCTAAATCTTTCACAGGAATTGGTGGATGACGTCACCCTGAAACTCGGTATCGCCCGGGCATATAAAGCGCCCAGTTTATATCAAACCAATCCGAACTATATTCTGTATAGCCGTGGTCAGGGCTGCGCCGACAGTGCCGGGGCCTGTTACCTGATGGGTAATGACGACCTTAAAGCGGAAACCAGTATTAACAAAGAGATTGGGCTGGAATATAAGCATGAAGGCTATCAGGCTGGCGTGACGTGGTTCCGTAACGATTATCGCGATAAAATAGAAGCGGGTTATACGCCAGAAGGTACCTCTAACACCGGCAGCACCGATGTTTACCGTTGGGAAAACGTGCCGAAAGCTGTGGTCGAAGGACTGGAAGGCACCCTCAATGTGCCAGTAACCGATAGCGTTAGCTGGAATAATAATCTCACCTGGATGTTGAAGAGTAAGAATAAAGAGACCGGGGATCGTTTATCGATTATTCCTGAGTTTACCCTCAATTCCAGTCTGAGCTGGCAGGTTAGCCAGGACGTATCCTTGCAAAGCACCCTGACATGGTATGGTCGACAAAAACCAAAATTGTACAACTACAAAGGTGAAGCGGCCAGTGGTAGTGAGCGTAATGAAGTCAGTCCCTACAGCATCGTCGGTCTGAGCGGGACCTGGGACATCGTTAAAAACGTTAGCATCACCGCCGGTGTTGACAACGTGTTTGACAAGCGTCATTTCCGCGCAGGTAATGCGCAAAGCACGGGTAATAGCGCCACCAACGCCTGGATGTATGGTGCAGGCGCTGAGACGTACAATGAGTCCGGACGCACTTATTATATGAGCCTTAATACCCACTTCTGAGTCTGGTCGGGTGCCGGGGAATGTTTTTCCCCGGCATTTCTCTGCTCACACAGGTGGCTGGCGGGTAGCAAAGAATTGATAATCCACTCGGGTATCAGATGTAAGTTTATGGTTAAGAGAATGAAAAAGTTAAAACAATGACACAGACGTGAAACACATTGGTCGCAAAGAATGTGTATCATCAATGATGTTTAACTTCGGGCATTAATGAAAGGTCATACGATGGTGTTAGTCTTTATTTTCATTCTAACCTGGCTTTTGATTGGCTTCACATGGAATCACTTTGATAAAAAAAGGACATTAGCTAACGATGATCAGGACTGTTACTATGAATAAATTTTTTTTATTTTCAGTAGCATTAATTAAAACGCTGAAAGCACTAAACAGGAAAAGAAATTATAAAACAAAAAAATTAAAATTAATCATAAAAACACGTTGCAATGATAGTTTGTTACGGAAAAAGTCTCAGATCTCTTCCGAAAATTATAACCGCATTTTGGTGGTCATCATCGGCAGGGGCATTGGCGACGCGCTGGTGATGTCTGGTTTAATGAAGATATTATCGGATAATGGTAAAAAAGTATCCGTCGTTGCCGAAAAAAGAATTTCTCATATTTTTAGCACCTTACCTTTTATACATAACATTCATCTTTACTCTGCACCTGAAAAGAAACGTTTATATACCCAACTTTATGATCAACATTATGACTTACTGATTGATATTGATGATGTTGACGCGCTCAGCCCGCAGAGAGTAAGTCTGATTAAACACAGTGGGGTCAAACACGCGCTGGGCTTTAATCAGTTTGCCCGAGTCTATGATACAACAATAAAATATGATGATAAGCTTTCACATATTTCCAAAAGACATAATACTGTAGCTAAATTACTTAATTTAAACTACGATGATTACCAGTATCATTACATTATTCCGGAAAAGTACACTACCGAAACTCTTAAGTTTATTACACCTCATTTAAGAAAAAAACTGGTAGTACTTAATCCTTTTACCACCGAAAAAAATCGTGACCTTAGCGCGGTACAGATAGAAGCAATGACACATCATTTCGCCCAGAAAGACGACACGTTGTTGTTAATTATTGGCGAACAAAAAAAAATAAACACCATCTCAGGTTCTGATAACATTCTCTTACTGACATTATCCTCTTTTTCCCATGCTGCTTTTGCTGTATCCATTGCTGACTTAGTCATTTCACCAGATACCTCTATCGTACACCTGGCAAAGGTTTATAATCGCAGACTGATCTGTTTTTACAATAATAAGATCTCCCCTGCTGGTGAGGTAATCAATTCGGTATGGGGGCCGGACTATGGAAATGCAGTACAGATATTGTCACCCGGTGCAGAAATAAAAAACATTCCAACCGCTGATATACTGCACATTATTGAACATGAACAATACTCAGGCCAGGCAGATTTTGTGTTGTCGCAAGACAGCAAACAAGCCTGTCACGCTGGACCAGGACCTCAATCATGTGGCTAAACAAGCAGCGTCGTGGCGTGTTAGCGGGATAGCCAAATACTGACGGTCTCACTCATCATTAATAACTGCCAGTCAATAAGAATGTCCTGCGGTATATCAACATGGGCGATAAAACCCTTACCCTGCGGACCATAACCGTCGGCATCATCACGCAAACGCGGGATCTCGCCCAATAATAACGCCAGAAAGCGCTCAATCGACCATAGTCCTTGCGGCGCAGCGCCGGTAATTCGCAGCAAACCATTATCAGTAACCAGTTGCGGAATAAACACCGGCCAGTTAATAAACACCGGGGCGTCAGCCATCTGGCGCCATTGATGCTGAAATGTAGCGCCAGTGCGCCTTTGCATCAGTGGATCCTGGACCAAAATCACCTGCGACGGCGCGTAATCGTTGTCTGACAGCACCCGCTGGCTAAAAGCGGCATTTTGTCCACAATTGCCGGATTCAATATCAAGCAAGATCTTCTCCGGGGCAATGCCGAAAAACTGGACAGCAATCGCGGATAACATCTCCGCTTCTGATTTCCCGCTGGTGTTTAGTCGTTGATAACGAGGGTGAGCGGCGATAGCCGCGCGCAATAATGCCGTGGAATGGCCAATGCCGCCACTGACCAGCAAATCGAGATTATCGCGTCGTACCCGCGCAAGTGCGCCTTCAATATTTGGCAGTACCGCATGCCCGGCCAAAATCAACAAGGGCGCGTCAGGCACCATACCAGATGCGGAAAGATCATCCCGTGCCAGCCAGCGGCTGATTTGGTTAACCGCTGCAATTTCCTGTATTGTTAGCTTCATTTCAGCTTTCTTTTGCCACCCTGCCACACCATGCATGCTCTAACACAGCATACTCAATGCCCCGGGAAAAATGATGACCGGGGCCCGTTTCGCCAGACATTACTGTTTTGCATCATAACGTCGCTCCAGCCATAGTGACCACAATAACAAATTATGTTGATCGGGCGGCAACGCGATCCCTGAGATGTCGCGCGGGTTATTCTGTTACCGGGAAGTGAACAAAACCATCAGAAGGATCTACGACGAAATATCCCCGTTACGGCCGGGGAAACGGCCAACAAGATAGCGCCGTTATCCCCGCAACGGGCCTGCCCGGTGAATAACGGCCTGGTAACAGGTTTTACTGCGCTTTTGGTTCGCCCATTGTTTTCAATTTTTTCGACAGGTCACGGCGCTCTTTCGACAGGTCCGCATTTTTGATGATGTAATCATCAACACGATCTTCATAGTCACTGCGCATACTGGCAATGATCTCCTGAATCGCTTCAACACTCATGCCAGGCTTGATGTACTCGCTCAGGTTGTCAAGCAGCAGCACCCGTTTCTGGTTATCACGAATTTTCTTTTCATTGTCGGAAATTTCACGTTGTAGTTTATTCTTACGACGGAACAAACGTACAAACTCCAGCACGTCCTGAAATGATTGCTTTGCATTTTCCATGATGACACCTTTCATTGAGCCTGCCAGAGCAGGCATAATTGTCGTAGCCTTCAGCTTAGCCTCTTGCCAATGCCGTTGGCAATTTTCACATTCACATTCTCGCTGTGGCTTATCTTAGCGCGAAACAGGCTTTTACCGTAGTAAGTTGTTGTCTCAATGATTATTTACGCAACGCCAGACGGATCAAATCCGTCAATCTTTCCTGTTGTTTTGCCAGTTCCAGGCTTAGCCAGACATAACCATGAATCGCCGTTTCAACCCCCTGCGCCCGGTTAGAATCACCGATTAACTGGTGCAATTCACTGACTATTTCCGTCAGTTCGTGGCTGTTCGCCGCCATTTTCTCGCTATTACCGTGGATTAAAATCGCCGCCAGCGCATTGAAGGTGTTCTCCGTCATCTTTTGCGTACGACGCAGCGTGGGAGCATTCAGCATAATGAAATGACTCTCACGTGATGACCACCAGGCATTGATCTGTAGCTCTAAGGTACAGATCATATTACGGTTAATAGTCTGAATAGCTTCCAGCACTGACTTAGGTATCCGTGTTTCTTTGCTGGCGGGTTCCAGCAAAGAACGCATTTTAACGATGTCAGTCAGCACGCGCTGCAAGGGTTTATTCAGCCGGGGCTGCTCCAGCAAGTTAGCTGAAAAGCCAGTATGGTAGATTTTCGCCATTGCCGTAAGCGAGTCAGACAGCTTAATGCGCCAATGGATATATGCTTTTTGCGGCCAGATGCTGGTAAACAGTAATGCCAACAGTGAGCCAAGAATAACATCGCCACCACGCCACAATGCGGTATTCATCTCACCGGCGGGCGCGCCGCAGACCACCCCGAGGGTAATGCCGATAAGTAACGC
Organism: Enterobacterales bacterium; assembly: GCA_015655145.1. Lineage (GTDB taxonomy): Bacteria > Pseudomonadota > Gammaproteobacteria > Enterobacterales > Enterobacteriaceae > JAATFO01. The sequence goes on from JAATFO010000151.1 coordinate 11,384, forward strand.
CATATAAGGATGTTTGCCCAGCGTCAGATACCCGCAGATAAACATCACAATGGCGCACCATACCAACATTATCGGCAGGGAAAACAATTCAAGTTTCAGGGCGATCAGGCCAGAAATCGAACCAAACAAGGTCCCGCCAATCCGCTGAATGGCACGTGGAAACACATTTCCCCAGGAAGAGACCGGCCCCATCACCACCACCAGCGTAATGAGTGGCCAACTGCCTTCCGGGATCTGACTGAAGCGTACCAGCATGAACGTCAGAATGAATCCCAGTGCGATACGCATGCCGTGTACGACACGGTAGTGACGATAAATACGGAATTCAAATGCCGACAACGGCTTATCAGGGCGCAATAGTCAACTCCAGCGCTAAACAGATTTAGTGCGCTATCATACCTCATCCAGCGGTGGGGGTTGTATGTCACTTGTGTTGTGACACACCAGAGCAGCGCACGTGATCAATGACGCAATATCCGCCTGGGATTGTTGCTAACTGTCATGCAGGGAAGCTCGTTTTCAGGAGCCCGGTGTTAGCATCGCGTTAAGTTCACCCGAACCCGTCTCTGGACCAGTGGACGTACCGTCTGTGTTAAATGGTCGCCTGCGTGATGTCGCTGTAGCTCATTGGCGAACAACATTCATTTCAGCACCACGGAGTATCGCTGAAAAGTCCGCCATACCCTGATTTCAGCGCCAATGATGTAAGACCGTAAAGCGGTCAAAACCTCTGGTGTTAACAATATGGCCGGATACTTGCCGATACCTGCCTGCGATAACACTATTGAAAATTGATCACACGCTTTGGGGAAAGCCTGATCCCCAAGTCTCAGAATCCGTTATTTCAGCTATAGCTGGATATGGTTTACCATAGAGAAATCGGTGCGTTGTGTCGCCAATAGCCTTAGCGCCTGGCCCAGTCGGTCTTATTGTCGCCGTCAATGTGGACACGGACAGCGCGGAGAAACCGACGCGTACACGTAGGACATAAGGATTTCGCGCACTGCTCAGGGGCAAAGTAGCAAGCAAAATTTGCCTGATGGGCCAA
>JAATFO010000073.1 GCA_015655145.1 Enterobacterales bacterium
TGTCCACCACCCATGACTGGTGGTTGCCTTCCAGCCTGCCTTTTGGCAAGTTACTGGTGCTGTTGGCGATGGCGCTGCGCACTGTATCCAGCGATACGCCAAAATGGGTCAGCATCTGCGGTTGCAGATCAATTCGCACAGCGGGCAACGCGCTGCCCATCAGCGACACTTCTCCGACTCCCTGCACCTGGGCGATTTTGGGTTTAATATCGCTGTCGGCTAAATCATAAAGCTCGCCATTGCTGCGCGTGGCGGAGGTCAATGCCAGCATCACAATCGGCGCATCAGAGGGATTCGCCTTGCGGTAGGTGGGCAATGAAACCATGCTACTGGGCAACAGGCTGCGTGCGGCATTGATCGCCGCCTGCACATCGCGCGCAGCGCCATTAATGTCACGGTCCAGTTCAAATTGCAGGATGATATTGCTCGAACCCTGTGAGCTGCGCGAGGTCATTTCGGTGACCCCGGCAATTTGTCCCAGCGCACGCTCCAGCGGCGTAGCCACAGTAGCCGCCATGGTTTCCGGGCTGGCGCCCGCTAAGCTGGCGGAAACCATTACCGTGGGGAAATCAACTTGCGGCAGCGGGGCGACCGGCAACAAACGGTAGCCCAGCGCCCCCAACAATAACAGTGCCAGCGTTAGCAGTAACGTGGCCACCGGGCGGAAGATAAACAACCGCGCGATATTCATTTCTCATCCCGTGTTTGTTGCGCTTTACGCAGATAACGTTTACTGCGTTGCGCCAGACCATCAAACCACAAATAAATCACCGGGGTGGAAAACAGGGTTAACACCTGGCTGACGATCAAACCGCCAACAATAACCAGGCCGAGAGGTTGCCGTAGCTCGGCACCGGAACCAGATGCCAGCATTAAGGGCAATGCCCCGAGTAACGCTGCCATGGTGGTCATCATAATGGGTCGAAAACGCAATAAGCAGGCATGATGAATCGCCTCACGCGCACTCATATGCTGCTTATTTTCCGCCTCAAGTGCGAAGTCGATCATCATAATCGCGTTCTTTTTCACGATACCGATGAGCAAAATGACGCCAATTAGCGCAATCAGGCTAAATTCACTGCCAGACAGCAACAAAATCAACAAGGCGCCGACCGCCGCGGACGGCAACGTCGACAAAATCGTCACCGGATGGATAAAGCTTTCGTACAAAATGCCCAACACCACATACATGGTGAGCAATGCAGCCAGAATCAACCACAGGGTATTACTGTTGGCGTTCTGGAACGCCGCTGTTTCTCCCTGATAGCGCAGCGTGATACTTGATGGCAATGCCAGGCTTTTTGTGACGTCTTCAATCGCCTGTTGCGCATCGTCCAGCGAAGATCCCGCATTCAGGTTGAACGACACCGTCGCCGCCGGGAACTGATTTAAACGCATATGCATCAACGATCCGGTACGCTGATGGATAGTGGCAATCGAGGTCAGTTTGACCATCCCGCTATTGCCGGAGGAGGATGACACGTTGCTGGTAGCAGAAGATGAAGTGCTGCTGGAAGACAGGTTAGTCGCCAGATAGACATCGTCAAATGACGCGGGTGATTGCTGATATTGCGGCGCCACTTCCAGCACCACCCGATATTGATTGGACTGGGTAAAAATGGTGGAGATCAGACGCTGACCAAAAGCATTGTAAAGCGCAGTGTCTACATCTGAAGCCGTGATACCGTAACGGGCCGCTTTATCCCGGTTCAGTTCAACGTAAGCCACCTGTCCCTGATCCTGCAGATTACTCACTACGCTGTTAAACTCCGCGCGTTGTTGCAGCGCCGCCACCAGTTTTGGCGTCCACTGCACCAGATTTTCGCTGTCGGCATCATCCAGTGTAAATTGATACTGGCTGGGGGTGACTTGATCGTTAACCGTTAAATCTTGCGCCGGTTGCAGATAAACCTGAATCCCCGGAATGCCCTGGGTTGCCTGTTTCAGTTCGGCGATGACCTTGTCAGCACGTTCGTCACGCTCATCAAACGACGTCAGGTTAATCTGCAGCCGCCCGCTGTTCAGGCTGGTGTTGCTACCGTCAATACCGACAGTGGACGATAAACTTTCTACCGCCGGGTTTTGCAAAATCACCTTCGCCAGCGCTTGCTGCCGTTGCGCCATTTCACTGAAGGAGACATCCTGCGACGCCACCGTCACCCCCTGAATCAGGCCAGTGTCCTGCGACGGGAAAAAGCCTTTGGGGATAACCAGATACAACAATCCGGTGAGTACCACTGTTGCCAGCGCCACCATCAGAGTCAATGTTTGATGGTTGAGCACAATGGTCAGCAAACGATCATAACCGTGCACCAGTTTGTCGAAAAACTCGCCGCCTTTACGCGCAAAACGCGATTGTTGCGCCGGGGGAATATGACGCAGCAAATAGGCGCACAGCATCGGTGTTAAGGTTAGCGACACCAGCATTGATACCAGAATCGCTACCGCCAGAGTGATAGCAAACTCACGGAACAACCGACCGACCACATCCCCCATAAACAGCAACGGGATCAGCACGGCAATCAACGAAAACGTCAGCGAAATGATGGTGAAACCAATCTGAGCCGACCCTTTTAGCGCCGCCTGCATCGGTGTTTCACCGTCCTCCAGCCGTCGTGAAATATTCTCCACCACCACAATGGCGTCATCGATCACAAAGCCGGTGGCGATGGTCATCGCCATCAGCGACAGATTATTCAGGCTAAAGCCGGCAAGGTACATGACGCCAAAGGTGCCCACCAGCGACAACGGCACCGCCAGGCTGGGGATCAGCGTGGCGGAGATATTCCGTAAAAACAGAAACGTCACCATCACGACCAGCGCCACTGAGAGCATCAACTCAAACTGGACGTCACTGATTGAGGAGCGAATAGTTTGTGTGCGATCAGAGAGGATCTGCACCTTTACGCCATCCGGTAGCGCCGCCTGCAAGGTGGGTAGCTGAGCTTTGATGTTATCCACCACGGCAATCACATTGGCGCCGGGTTGACGTTGTACACTGACCACGATCGCCGGGCTGCTATTCGCCCAGGCTGACTGATAACTGTTTTCGGCGGCTTCATCAATTTGAGCAATGTCATGCAGGCGCAACGCGGCGCCATTTTGATACGTCAGGATCAGGTTGCCATACTCTTTGGCAGTCCGCAGTTGATCGTTGGCATCAATGGTCACCGAGTGATACTTACCATCAAAGCCCCCTTTGGAGCCATTGACATTGTTATTGCTCACCAGGGTATTGACGTCTTCCAGCGTCAGACCATGCGCCGCCAGCGCTTGCGGATCCATGCGCACCCGGATTGCCGGCTGATGTCCGCCCGCCAGCGTCACCATCCCGACGCCTGAAATCTGCGACAGTTTAAGAGCGATACGGGTATTTACCAGGTCCTGTACTTTGATCAGCGGTAAGGTGTCGGAACTGGCGGCCAGCGTGATCACCGCGCTGTCTGCCGGGTTAACTTTTTTATAGGTCGGCGGATTGGGCAAATCATTCGGCAACAGGTTGTCAGCGGCATTGATAGCCGCCTGTACTTCCTGTTCAGCGACATCCAGTGACAGATCAAGTGAAAACTTCAGGGTGATCAGCGACGATCCGCTGGAACTGCTCGAGGTCATTTGGCTCAGTCCGGCCATTTGACCTAACTGCCGTTCAAGTGGTGAAGTGACGGATGAAGCCATGACATCCGGGCTGGCGCCTGGGTAAAGCGTCGTGACCTGAATGGTGGGATAATCCACCTGCGGCAACGCCGAGGTAGAGAGTAAACGATAAGCGAAAATGCCGGAGATCAACACGCCCACCATCAACAGAATGGTCGCGACCGGCCGCTCGATAAAAATACGTGAGGGATTCATTGCGCCTGCGCGCTCCCACTGGTGGTGCTTTCCTCTTGCGTGCTAATAATCGCCACTTTGCTGCCGTTGGTCAGACGATCAACCCCTTCGGTCACTACATTGTCGCCCGGCGCCACGCCGGAAAGGATCGACTGCTGCTCATCACCCAGTGCCGGCCCGGTTTGCACCGCCTTGCGCGTCACCGTGTTATCATTATTGATCACAAACACATAACTGCCATCGCTGCTCAACTGCAACGCTTGTGACGGGATAACCGTCGCCTGCTTCAGCGTACCGGTTTGCAAGCGGATATTGACAAACTGGTTGGGATACAGCGCTTCATCGTTATTATCGAACAGCGCTTTCAGTTCGATGGTGCCAGTATCGGTATTAATGGCGTTACTGATAAACTGTACCTTGCCCTGCGCCAGCTCACGCTTGCCTTCCTGGTCGATGGCTGTCGCCGGCATACTTTGTCCATGATGCAGTGCCTGAATCAGCACTGGAATGTGGCTTTGCGGCACACTGAAGGTCACTGCCACCGGTTGCGTTTGGGTGATGGTCACAATACCGGTGGTATCACTGCTGTGTACCATGTTGCCCGCATCCACCAGACGCAATCCCGCACGCCCGTTGATCGGTGACGTAATGCGTGAAAACTCAATATTCAGTTTGGCTGCCGCGATTTGCGCTTCATCAGTTTTAATTGCCCCGCTGTATTGACCCACGGTCGCAATTTGGCTGTCGAGGTCCTGACGTGACAGCGAATCCTGCGCGTACAATTTTTTGTAACGCGCCAGGGTCATTTGCGCACTGTTCAATAACGCCTGGTTCTGGCTAAGCGACCCCTGGTACTGCGCCAGTGTGGCTTCGTAGTTGCGCGGATCTATCTGCGCTAACAATTGTCCCGCAACAACATTCTGCCCTTCGGTGAAATAGACCTTCATAAGCTGGCCATCGACGCGACTGGTCACCGTCACCGTTGCATTCGCGGTAACCGTACCCAATGCGGAGAGGTACACCGGCACATCGGCACGCGTGGCGGTGCCGCTGTGCACTGGTGTCGCCCCTGACACCATCATTGCGCCTGCCGGACGCGAGCCGCCGCCATGTCTCCGCCCTCCGTGACCACCGCCCTGCTCTTGCCCTTGCGGCCACAGGCGCCAGACAACGCCGGCAATAATTAGCATTAACAGAACGAGGATAAAGAGCTTCAGTAATGATCGGACGCGCGATGTTTTTGTCATGAATTCAAGTTGCGTAATGGAAATTGAAAGGTCAGGGTGACTGATCCATTTATCACCGTTATCTTTTACGCTGCCGATACGTTGGCAGCGTAAAATCTATCGGGTATCGGCAAATACGGTTAAAAAGCCATTCTCCTTTATTATTGCCAACTTTGCTGATATTTTTCCATCCGCCAACCGTAAGGATTTCGTAAGAAAATCAGGACTTCCAGCCACCGCCCAGTGCTTTATACAACGTGATTTGCTGATTAAGCTGCCCCAACTGAGTGGTAATTAACGACTGCTGCGCCGCATACAGTGATCGTTGCGCGACCAATACGTTCAGATAATTATCAACGCCTTCATGAAAACGAATTTCAGAATAATCGTAATAACGTTGGTTCGCCGCAGTATCTTTTTCACGGGCAGTCAATTCGTCACGGTACGTGTCCTGACCCGCCAGCGCATCGCCAACTTCTTTAAATGCCGTCTGGATCGTTTTCTCATAGTTGGCAACTTCAATGCGCTTCTGCACATTCGCCACATCAAGGTTGGCCTGATTCACCCCGCCGTCAAAAATAGGCAGATTGATTGAGGGGCCAAACGACCAGGCCGCCGTACCGCCCTCCAGCAAATGTCCAAGGGTGGCGCTGGATGAACCGCCCGCCGCCGTCAGGCTGATACTGGGGAAAAAGGCTGCACGCGCGGCGCCAATATTCGCATTAGCCGCTTTCAGGGTGTGCTCAGCGGCAATAATATCTGGACGCCGGGTCAGCAAATCCGACGGTAGTCCCGCCGGTGTTGCCGGGAAGTGCCAGCCTTTTTTCAGACGAGCCTGACTGAGCAGGCTTTCCGGCAACTTACTGCCGGCCAATAACGCCAGCGCATTGACATCCTGACGCACCTGGCGCGTATAGCTCGCGATATCCGCCTGCGCACTACGTACCGAAGTCTCCGCCTGTGCTAAATCCTGTTCGCTACTCACACCGCCGTCATAACTGCGTTTGATTAAATCATAGGAAGCCTGCTGACTGCGCACGGTGTCCTGCGCCAGTAGCAACAGTTCATTATCTGCGCACAAGGAAAGATAACCCGATGCCACTTCCGCAATCAGACTGATTTGCGTCGCCCGCTGAGTTGCCGCCGAGGCAAAGTATTCTTCCAGTGCCTGATCGCGCAAACTGCGCAACCGGCCGAAGAAATCCAGCTCCCAGGCGGTGACCCCAAGACGGGTATCAAACTGGTGGTAAGTAACCTGACCGGAACTTTGCGTACTGTAAAGGTTGGCCGGTAAATGTGTCGCCGATTGACTGGCGGAGAGATCAACCGAAGGTAATAACGCCGCACGATCAATCTGCACCTGAGAACGGGCAACTTCAACATTGAGCGCCGCAACCCGCAAGTCACGGTTGTTTTGCAGCGTCAGGCTGATCAGTTGACGCAAGCTCTCATCGGTAAAGAAGGACTGCCAGGGCAGATCGGCGCCATTGCCTTGCAGGCGAGATTGCTGACCATATTGATTATCCACCGGCAGTGCCGGACGCTGATAGTTCGGTTCCATGGTGCAAGCGCTCAACACCATGACGATCGCCAGCGGTAAAGCCGCCCGCGAAAACGTTTTATGACTCATGAGACGTCACCTCTGTTTTCTTATTTTTCTTACCGGCAAAGCATTGCGCCACCACCACATAAAACATCGGCACAAAGAAGATGGCAAGGAACGTGGCGGTAATCATACCGCCGACCACTGCAGTCCCAATTGAATGCTGGCTACCCGCCCCGGCGCCATGGGAGATAGTCAACGGCAGTACCCCCAGCACAAAGGCCATTGAGGTCATAATGATCGGACGGATACGCAATTTAGCCGCTTCGATCGCCGCCTCCACCAGGCCTTTGCCTTCGCGCTCATTCAACTCTTTGGCAAATTCGACAATCAGAATGGCGTTTTTCGCCGCCAGCCCAACCGTGGTTAACAAGCCCACCTGGAAGAAGACGTCATTTTGCAATCCCCGCATCAATACCGCCAAAATCGTCCCCAGAACCCCTAATGGCACCACCAACAAGACGGAGAACGGAATCGACCAGCTTTCATACAGGGCGGCCAGGCAGAGGAACACCACCAGAATAGAGAGGGTATACAGCGCCGGAGTTTGCGAACCGGAAGTTTGCTCCTCATACGAGATGCCATGCCACTGCACTTTAAAACCCGCCGGCAATTTGGCGGCGATTTCACTCACCGCTTTTACCGCGTCGCCTGAGCTGTAACCACTGGCTGGCGACCCCATTATTTCTACCGATGACACACCATTGAAACGCTCATAACGCGGTGAACCCCAGGTCCATTTCCCACTACCAAAAGCGGAATAAGGTACCATCGTGCCGCTGCTATTGCGGAAGTACCACTTATCGAGGTCTTCGGGCGTGACACGCGAACCGGCATTACCCTGAATGTAAACTTTTTTCACCCGCCCTTCATACATAAACTGGTTGACGTAGCTCGATCCCCAGGCGGCTGAAAGGGTATTGTTAATGTCTTCCAGACTCAGACCCAGCGCCCGCGCCCGTTCATCATCAATGATCAGTTGATACTGCGGTTCATCTTCCATACCGTTCGGCCGTGTGGCGGTCAGGCGTTTATCCTGCGCCGCCATACCAAAGAACTGGTTACGTGCCGCCATCAGCTTATCATGGCCCTGATTTTTCGTATCCTGGAGAAAGAAGTCAAAACCGGTGGCATTGCCCAGTTCCATCACCGCGGGCGGCACCAGCGCATAGATTTTGGCATCACGGTAAGAGGCGAAGTGCGCCATGGTCCGTGCTGCAAGCTCCTGTACTGATTGTCCGCTGCCACGCTGGCTCCAGTCTTTCAATTTAACAAAAACCATGGCGCTGTTTTGTCCGCGGCCGGAGAAACTGAACCCGTTAGCGGCAAACACTGAACTAACGCTAACCGCTTCATTTTTCTGCAACCAGTCGTTAATGTCGTACAACACTTGTTGTGTGCGATCAGCCGATGCATTCGCCGGCAAGGTGAGCTGCATCATCATCACGCCCTGATCTTCATCCGGCAGGAAGGTGGTCGGCACGCGAGTAAACAGGAAGCCGGTAATTAACACAATCACCAGATAAACCATCAGAAACAGACCACGCCGTGAGATGACTTTGCCCACGCCGTTGGTGTAGTGCAGGGTCCCGGCATCGAACTTGCGGTTAAACCAGCCAGCCAGGCCAGTGGTCTTGTGCTCGGCCGAGCTGGATTTCAGTATCGTGGCGCATAATGCGGGAGTAAAGATCAGCGCCATCACCACCGACAGCACCATTGCCGAGACGATCGTGATGGAGAACTGACGATAGATAACCCCGGTTGAACCACTGAAGAACGCCATCGGTAACAGCACCGCAGACAGCACCAGCGCAATACCAAACAGCGCGCCCTGAATCTGCACCATCGATTTGATCGTGGCCTCTTTCGGCCCGATGTTATCTTCCGCCATCACGCGCTCAACGTTTTCCACCACCACGATCGCATCATCCACCAGCAAGCCGATGGCCAGCACCATACCAAACATGGTTAAGGTATTAATCGAGTAGCCAAACGCGGAGAGAATGCCAAAGGTACCCAGCAATACCACCGGCACCACCATGGTGGTGACCAGCGTAGCACGCAAGTTCTGCAGGAACATCAGCATCACAAGGAACACCAGGGCAATCGCTTCGAACAGGGTTTTTACCACTTCTTCAATCGAGGCGCTCACCACCGGCGAGGTATCGTAAGGTAACTCGACTTCAACACCATCAGGGAGTGAATCTTTCAGACCATCAATCGTCGCGCGCACTGCTTTGGCGGTATCCAGCACGTTGGCGCCGCTGGCAAGGCGCAGTGCGATACCGCTTGACGGCTGGGCATTAAAGGTTGATGAAATACTGTAATCTTCCGGACCTAAATCAATCTTCGCCACGTCGCGTAAACGCACTTGCGACCCGTCGGTATTGACCTTCAACAGAATATTTTCAAACTGTTCCACACTCTGCAAACGGGTTTTACCGATGATAGTGGCACTGGTTTTAGCATTGACAATGGTTGGCAAACCAGCCAGCTTCCCGGAGGACACCTGAGTATTCTGTTGCGAAATGGCGGTGGTCACATCGCTTGGGATCAGCGAAAAATTGTAGAGTTTCGCCGGATCGAGCCAGATCCGCATCGCATACTCGGAGCCCATGACTAAAAAGTCGCCAACACCTTTGGTACGGGAAATCGGGTCTTCCAGCTTCGATACCAGCAAGTTGGATAAATCACTGTTACTCAGTTTGCCGTCTTTCGATATCAGGCTAATCACCATCATAAAGTTGGCCTGATACTTCCGCACCCGCAGCCCCTGTGCGGTGACTTCCGTCGGCAGTTGTGTTTCAGCCAGTGCGACCTTGTTCTGTACCTGAACCTGAGCAATATCCGGATCAGTCCCCTGATCAAAGGTGACAATGATCGAGGCGCTACCATCGCTGTTACTTTGCGATTCGATGTAGCGTAAGTTATCAAGGCCGTTGAGTTGCTGTTCAATCACCTGAACCACCGTATTTTGCGTGGTTTCGGCACTGGCGCCTGGATAGGTGACGTTAATAGAAATCGCTGGCGGTGAAATGTTCGGATACTGGCTGATGGGCAGCTTTAGCACGGCTATCGCCCCCGTCAGCATGACAATAATCGCTACCACCCAGGCAAAGATGGGGCGTTCGATGAAGAACTTCGACATCCTGATCCCCTATTGTGCCGACGCGTCGGTCGTGGATAAGTTGTTGTCTTGCGTATGGGTTTTACTGTCTTGCTTACGCTCAACCGCGTTAACCTTGCTGCCATTGCGCACCTGCTGCAAACCACTGACAATCACCCGATCGCCCGCCTGCAAGCCGCTTCTCACCAGCCAGGTCTCTTTAATCATCTGACCGGTGGTCACTGACGTTTGCACCACGGTGTTGTCCTGGCTGACGACCAAAACATACGGTTTGCCTTTGGTGTCATGCAGAATGGCTTCCTGCGGCACCAGAATACCCTGTTGTTCAATACCCTGAGGGAAGCTGGCGTGAACAAACATGCCCGGCAACAGCTCATTATGTGGGTTAGGGAAGGCCGCACGCATGGTGACGCTGCCGGTGCTTTCATCCACTGTCACTTCCGAGAACGCCAGTTTACCCTCTTCGGCATACGCTGAACCGTCTTCCAGCACCAGTTTGACCGTGGCGGCATTATCACCGGCTTTTTCCAGTTTGCCGCTGGCCAGCGCCCGCCGTTGCTGTAACAAATCCTGCGAGGATTCATTCACATCAACATAGATCGGGTCGAGCTGCTGGATGGTGGTGAGATAGCTGGTTTGTCCGTTGGTAACCAGCGCCCCTTCGGTAAACAGAGAACGACCGATATGGCCGGAAATGGGCGCCCGCACTTGGGTATAATTCAGGTTAACGCGCGCGGTTTCCAGATCCGCTTTAGCTTCTTTTTCCGCCGCCAGCGCATCGTCATAGGTTTGTCCGCTCACCGCATGCACTGCCGCCAATGGCTGGTAACGTTTTGTCAGCCGCGTGGCATTGGTGTAAGTCGCCAGCGCTTTATCATAGCTGGCCTGATAACTGGCCGGATCAATCTGATAGAGTGGCTGACCTGCTTTGACTTCGCTCCCTTCGGTAAACCAGCGTTTTAAAATAATGCCGCTCACCTGCGGGCGTACCTCCGCCGTTCTTACCGCGGTAGTACGTCCCGGCAATTGAGTAAATAAAGTAACTGGTGAGGATTTCAGTGTAACAACACCCACTTCCGTCGTCTGAGATGGCGGCTGGGATGATGACGTTTGGTCACACGCTGCTAGCAACAAAATCATACTCACAGAGAAAAGCTTCAGGCGCATAATGTTTCCCGGTTAGATATTATCCTGTAAAAAAGGCGTTCGAAAACGAACCATTATAGGGTTCGGCTGATCGTGCTGCTGTAATAGGATCGTTAAGATTTTGTATGGCAGGATGTCTACATGAAAAATTTAAACACATTGTGCGATTGAGCCAAATAAATAATGCGCGCGTCATCATACAGTTATGATTTTACTGCTTAGCCTTCCGGCTTGATGCCGCGATGACGCAATTCACGTCGAGCCAGTTCTTTTAACCAGCAAGATAACGTCATATTATCGCTGTCGGCGATCAATTTGATCTGTGCGTGCAGCGTTGGATGAATACGGATTTGAAATGCCGCAGAGCGGCCATCGCCTTTAGGCGTTTTATCTTTGGTCTTCGCCATGATTTTCAGTATGGGTTAAGGGAAAAGATGCGCCCCACACCGCGCTACCAACACCATGAGGGGCTAACGATTTAATATGGAATGCGTCCTGTTAAATCGCTGAAATCAAGCTAACCGATTCCTGACCGTAAACCTATACAGCTTATGTAAGCGAATCGCTAAGAAATGTTAAAGTATTGTGTTAAGTAGCCACACAGGCTGCGCGTTCGCTGCTTATCCATGCCCATACAACGCATCAGGGGCAATGTTCATATGCTTTAGCACCGGACCAATAATGCTACCGAAAACCGGCGCCGCTACCGAACCACCGAAATGATCGCCCGCAGTAGGATGGTTAATCATGATAACCAGTGCAACTTGCGGATTACTGGCCGGCGCTACGCCCGCGGTATAGTTCACATAGCCGCCATCATATTTGCCGCCAGCACCCATTTTTTCCGCTGTTCCGGTTTTGATCGCCAGACGGTAACCGGGTATTGCAGCACGCACACCAGAGCCGCCAGGCAAGGCATCGCTTTCCATCATATGGATCACCGCTTTTACTGTATCGGCATTGGCCACGCGCGTACCCAAAACCGGCGGTGTTACTTTGGTTATCGACAGCGGGCGATAAAGGCCATAAGCGCCCAGGGTGGCGTATTCACGGGCAATTTGCAGCGGTGTTACCCGTAAGCCATAACCAAAGGCGAATGTCGCCCGCTCAATATCCGCCCAGCGTTGCCGGTGTAACGGGAAATAGCCTACGCTTTCCCCCGCCAGACCCAGCCCCGTCGGTTTACCCAGGCCAAAAGCATGGTAAGTATTCACCAGCACTTCAGCAGGCATCGCCAGGGCAATATGGGAAACGCCAATGTCACTCGATTTTTGCAAAATGCCCGTCATGGTTAAACGCGACCAATGGCCAACATCGCGAATCAAATGACCATTCACGCGATACGGCGTGGTATCAAGCACTGAATCCGGGCGCACCAGTTTGCGTGTCAGTCCTTCCAGCACCACCAGCGGTTTCACCGTTGAGCCCGGTTCATAACTGTCATTGATCGCGGTATTACGCATCTGGCCCGGCGCTACGTTGGCATAATTGTTCGGATTAAATGAAGGATAAGACGCCATCGCCAAAATTTCTCCGCTATCGATTTTCACCAACACTGCGGCGCCGGAGTCAGCTTTGTTCAGTAATACACCATCGCGTAATTTGGTATAAAGGGTGTACTGGTCGAATTTATCAATACTCAGTTGGATAGTCGGCGGCTGTTTTGGCGGTTCATAGTTAAGCATCGCGATAATATGACCATCACCATCCTGCCGATACACCTCCTGCCCCGCTTCGCCCCGTAATAGCTTGTCATAACCGTTTTCCAGCCCGTTCAGACCGGTATTATCAGCCCCGACGATGCCAATCAACGGCGCGGCAGCTTCGCTCATTGGATAAAAACGACTATCATCGTAAACGGAACTGATCCCTTTAAGGTGTAACTGGCTGATATCTCTGGCAATACTCAGCTCTACCTTCCGCCCCAGATAAAGAAAGCGGCGATGAGGATTGGCGGTAATTTGCTGTTCGAGTTGCCCGGGGCGCTCATCCAGCGCATTGGCCAGATAGTCCCATTTGGCACTGGTAAACACCGGGTTGGCTTCCAGCACCCGTTGTGGGTCGGCGATAATATCACGCGAGGGCACGCTCAATGCCAGCGTTTCACCATTCCTGTCCAGCAACGTTCCACGGCTGGTTGGGATAGACACGGTACGCAGTGAGCGCTGGTCGGCCTCATGTTCCAGCATCGGGTGGTTAATCAGTTGTAAGTCCGCGACACGCGCCAGCAACACCACCATACATGCCACCACCCCAAGGCACACCAGCCGGTAACGAAAAGGGTTAAATGGGGCTTTAATCTGGTCTTTACCCAAGAGTTTTTTTATGCGGGACATGAGTGTCAACTGAATAAATGGAGGTAACTAACTGGAAATTTAAAGAATTATCTTCCCGGTTAACAGAAAAACTGTGTTTCAGTTCGTTATTGCACACACAGATGGTCTGACGGGGGAAATAATTTCCATGGTAATCAATGTATTAAATACCCCAACTTGTTACCGACAAAAAAAACCTGCGCATCTGCGCAGGTTGGTGTAATCAAGTCATAAAACGTTTTGATGTTCACCCATCAATACCTCTGGGAGTTAAAATCTAACCGTTTTATGCCCAAGCCGACTACCGCAGATTCGCAACAGTTACCCGCAAAGTGTAACCAGCCATGTGATTGTTAGGCACTTTTGCAAATACCCGCGCTTTCCCTGCCCATTCAGCTGAGCTGCCAGGTGAAGCTTCTTTCCCTTTAGCACAATTGCCGATGATATAACCGCACCACCTTATCCGGGTAATCCAGCGCGTCACCGATATAATGCCAGCCAAACCGCTCGTAATACCCCGAACAGGTAGCATAGAGATAAAGCTCAGGATAACCACGCGCCTGGCACCAGGCGATAACGTGGCGTTGTAATTGATCACTTAATCCTGTGCCGCGCCGGGCTGGCGTAATATATAACGCCGCCAGCCATGGAAACAGGTCTTGACGGCTGATCAAATCACAGCGCCAGACACCGACGGTACCCACCGGCTGATCACCGTCAAGTGCGACGAAGGTCACCGGTAAATCCTTACCATTCAGGCTGCTTTGAATAATACTGGCGAAAAATTCGCGGCTCTGGTCGCAGCCAAATGCTCGCCACAGCCAGTCGGTTATCGGCTCACATAACGTCGGAACGACACTCAGGGGAACGATGCGCCATGCGCTCATTGGGGTTTCCTTATGTCAGCACCGGGATAAAGCACTGCCATCACCGCGCCTCAAGCTCCAGCGCCAGCAGTTCCTCGATCGTTTGTTGGCGCCGAATTTCCCGTGGCTGCCCTTGCCCGAATAAAATTTCCGGGATTAGCGGACGGCTGTTGTAGTTCGAGGACATCGAAGCGCCATAAGCGCCGGTATCATGAAATACCAGATAATCCCCTACCTGAACCGGCGGCAGTGGCCGGGTTTCAACTTTGCCGCCTTCCTGTTGCGTAAACACATCGCCTGATTCACACAA
>JAATFO010000129.1 GCA_015655145.1 Enterobacterales bacterium
TTCAGTACCGGGATCACCCACGTTACAGGCGCCTTCATGGTCCACATCCGTGGCCAGCAATGACCTGCTAAGCAGGTTCCGCCGCCCTCATGCCGGCGGTTCAACGGCCTCATGTATTTATTCCTTATCACTGAATGTCAGGGTGATGCCGTCTTCTTGGTGGTAACCGAGCGTCAGGTTGCACGCTTTACCCGGCACAGCCTGACGCTGCAACAGTTGCTGGCTCAGTACCGGCAAAATTTGCTGGTTGAGTAAACTGTCGATATTGCGCGCCCCAGTGTCGGGCAACAGGCAGGCGGCGACCAGCGTGTCGACCAGCGGCGTGTCGATCTGGCAGGTGATGTTGTAGTGACGTCGCAGGCGTTGCGCCACCTGCCCCAGCTTGATGGCGACAATCCGCTTCAGCGCTTCGGCGCCCAGCGGGCGATATATCAGGGTCTGAAAACGTGCCAGCAATGCTGGCTGGAAGTGGTCACGCAGGATCGGGCGCAACAGTTCGTGGAGCGTCGCCTCCGGGGCGTCCGGCTGTTGCTCAAGCAATGCCATCAGCGCATCGCTGCCAAGGTTGGCGGTCATCAGAATAACGGTATTGCGGAAATCAATTTCCCGGCCTTCGCCATCGCGCATAAAGCCGCGGTCAAACACCTGGTAAAACAGGTTCAGCACATCACGATGGGCTTTTTCCACTTCATCGAGCAGCACCACGCTGTAGGGCCGTTTCCGCACCGCTTCGGTCAATATACCGCCCTGACCATATCCGA
Organism: Enterobacterales bacterium; assembly: GCA_015655145.1. Taxonomy (GTDB): domain Bacteria; phylum Pseudomonadota; class Gammaproteobacteria; order Enterobacterales; family Enterobacteriaceae; genus JAATFO01. The sequence goes on from JAATFO010000129.1 coordinate 762, forward strand.
CATAACCCGGCGGCGAGCCTTTCAACTGGCTGACGGTATGCGCTTCCTGGTATTCCGACATGTTGATGGTAATCAGCGATTTTTCACCGCCAAACAAATCGTCGGCCAGCGTTAACGCAGTCTCGGTTTTGCCGACGCCGCTCGGCCCCACCAACAGGAATACGCCCTGCGGGCCATTTTCCGAGGTCAGGCCAGTTCTGGCGGCGCGCAACCGTTGCGCCAGCGCGCCCAGCGCCGTCGTCTGGCCGATCACCCGTTCGCCCAATTGTTGTTCCAGTTGCAACAGACTGGTTTGTTCATCTTTCAACAGGCTACCGAGCGGGACACCGGTCCAGTCGGCAATCACCGTCGCCACGGTGCGCACATCCACATCCAGCGACAATAACGGACTGGCGCCCTGCTGTTCCGCCAGTTGCTGCTGTACCTCAGCACGCTCAGCCACCCGGCTCAGATCCTGACGCACCGCTAACAGCTGTTGCGTCAGTGCGCGTTCCTGTTGATATTGTTGTTGCAGTTCGCGTTGCTGAACGTGCAGAGCGTCACTGCGCGCACTGATCGCCGTCAGCCGTTCAGGATCACCCCCGGTGCTGAGCACCCTGTCCTGTTCTATCGCTTGCTGTTCCAGTACCAACGCCGCCAACTGCGTTTTAATGCACACCAGCGCTTCCGGCTCGGTATCAAGGCTCATACGCACGCGCGCACTGGCAGTATCCAGCAAGTCGACGGCTTTATCCGGCAACTGACGCCCGGTCAGATAACGGCGCGATAAGGTGACAGCGGCTTGTACTGCCGCATCCTGAATATGCACGCCATGATGCTGTGCATAGCGTTCTTTTAACCCACGCAACATCAGGCAGGCGGTGTCATCGTCCGGCTCATCCACTTTGACGAGCTGAAAACGCCGTTCCAGCGCCGCGTCGCGTTCAAAATATTGTTTGTATTCCGACCAGGTGGTGGCGGCGATAGTACGCAGTTCGCCACGCGCCAGCGCCGGTTTCAACAGGTTGGCCGCATCGGCGCCGCCAGCCTGGTTGCCGGCGCCGATAATCGTGTGGGCTTCGTCAATAAACAGCAGTACTGGCGTCGGTGAATTTTGTACCGCGGCAATCACGTTTTTCAGCCGTTGCTCGAACTCCCCTTTCACCCCGGCCCCCGCCTGTAGCAGCCCTAAATCCAGGGTGCGCACGCTGACGCGTTTCAGGCTTTCCGGCACGTTGCCGTCAGCAATGCGCAATGCCAGCCCTTCCACCAGCGCAGTTTTGCCCACGCCGGGTTCGCCAACCAGAATGGGATTGTTTTTACGCCGACGGGAGAGGATGTCGATCATCTGACGAATTTCACTGTCACGGCCAAACACCGGGTCAATCTGATTCGCCTGCGCTTTGGCGGTGACATCAAGCGTAAATTTATCCAGTACTGCTTGCCGGGCGTCGTTCAGGCCGCTTTCGCCAGCGGGTGTCAGCACCGCGGACGTGGGTTCCGGGGAAGGCAGTTCGGCAATGTGCTGAATTTCAGGCCGTTCTTCAGATTGCGCATCCAGCACTGACGCCAGACGTTCCAGTTGCGTCTGGCTCAGGCTAAGCAGCGGCCAGGCGGCATCACTGTCCAGCAATGCCGGCTGGGCAAGCAATGTCGCCAGCAGATGAACAGAACGCACCGTGTCGATATCCGCCTGCATTGAGGCGGATAGCCAGGCCTGTTCGATCAGTTGTTGCAGCTTGGCTGAAAGCTGCGGTTTGCCGTGTACCGTGCGCGGCAAGCTGTCCAGATGAGCCAGCAGACCCTGCCATAGCGCGTCCATATCCCACTCATAGCGTCGGGCGATCACCGTGAGATCACCTTCACCCTGTTCCAGCAGTTTAAGTAGCCAGTGCTCAATGGTTATCTCCGCATGCGCGCGGGTCTGGCACAATGTCGCGGCGGCAGCCAGTGCCTGCGCGCAATACGGGTTTAATCGACGTAATAAGTGTGCTGAATGCGTTGCCATGAATGCTTCCTTGTGTTCAAAGCCCGTTCCTGCCGGCGTCAGGCACGCTACCGCCCATAGCCGTTGACCGAGGCCTATAAGGTCATTTGATAAATTGTGGGTGTTTTTGGCTAAGCGCCAACAATGCGGCGCTTAGCCAAAAACACGGAAAAAGCAGGCGGTTTACGCCTGCTCAGGGGTTTTACGCTGTGGTACGTTCATTCCAGGCATCAGAATGAATAATGTTGCCGTCTTTGTAGGTCCAGGTGATCTTCTCGTAACGCAGTTCAATCTCTTCCAGATGGTTATGTTTCTCTCTGGCCGGATCTTTGATGTCGTGCATCTTCGGCGCTACTTTCACCACTTTGACGTTGTCCAGTTTAGTGTTGAAGTACTCCACTTCCTGGCCTGCATCATCAATGCGATACCATTTGAATTCCGCGCTCTTCAAGGTCTGACCGGTGGTCACTGCCTTGTAGAGGTACGGGCTGGACGCATCGATTTCCTTGGTAAAAATGAAGGGAGTATGGATACGGGTACCGGTCAATTTGCCGGTGTTGTTATCAGTCGGGATATACAGCTTATGATCCTGCGCTGTTAACTCGATGCTGCCTTCACGGCTTTGTACATCAACCGATCCTTTAATGTCCGCACCGCCATCGTCCTTCAGCCACAGATAAACTGGAATTGCCATGTAAAGCTCCTTCGTTTTGTTACTTAATAAAGTCACCTGCTCCGGTGACCACTTTTGCGCGTTATTTCTCAGGCCGCCTGATGGCAACCTGACATTTAACGCGCCTTGATTTCTGGTACCTGACAGGCCGAGGCCTCCGGCACCAGAGTAATTTCCACCCGACGATTCACACTACGCCCCGCCGGGGTGCTGTTGTCCGCCAGGGGCTGACTTGCCCCGTAGCCCTGGACCGCAAAACAGCTCGCCGGGATATCACTGGTGGTGAGCATCCAGTCACGTACCGCAACGGCCCGTTTCAGCGACAAATTCTGGTTCGCTTGCGCATGGCCGGTGGCATCAGTATGGCCGCTGACTAAAATTAACCAGCCGGGTTTAGCCCTGATGTCGATTAACGCCCCGACCAGCACTTTGGTCGAGCCCGGCTTGAGCACTGCTTTGCCGCTGTCAAACAATGACAGGCTGTCAAGACGCACAGTTTGCGCCTGCACCTGCGCCACCACGGGCGCAGGTGCAGGCGGTGGCGCCCAGTCACTCACCGCTTTCTGTACCGCCGGATAAAGTCGCCCGCCGGGATATAAGCCCATCGCCAAAGGCAACGGCGCGCCCTGACGCTGATAACGCGCCAGTTGCTGCTCATCCTCACGCAGGCGCTGTTGCGCATGCAGTTTCGGTTCCGGCGGCATGCCACTCAATTGCCGGTAGTGCCGCAGGTCATCACTGATGCTGCGGGTAAAGCGGATGTTATTGCCGAAACTCGCCAGCATCGCGCAGGCGGCGAACAGCATCAGGCCCATCCCGCTCCACAGACAGAAACGCTGTACGGGTGTCAGGCCGTGTTGTTGCGGCAAATGGGGCAACAAGGCATCAGGAAACGGCAACGCCGCGGCTGTCTCAGCTAATGGCGCGCTGAGCGCGGTTTCACGCTGCAACGCCATTGACCAGAGCGTCGCCGGATCGTCCGTCTGCGCAATAAAGTTCACGGCTTGCAGGCTGACGCGTAATGGCGGCAGCCCAGCCTGCGCTGTGTTCAATTCTTCCGCCACCACGTCACGTAACCAGCGCCGGGCGCAGCCCAGCCACAATGCATGTGAAAATCGCGCTTCGATAACACTGCGCGGCACCGGAGCCTGTAACCAGTCGCTCACGGGTTGCGCCAGAGAATCAGGGCACCAGACAGTGACCCCTTTTCCCTGGTCAACAAACCAGATCGGGAGAGCACCGGTCTGCGGAGCGCTGAAATAGCCGCATAACAGCAATGGCGGCGTCGTGTGCAGCCGGCTACGACACTGGCTGACCGCGCGCCGCCATCGGTGTAACTGCCCGCGCAGCGCGGCTTCATCACGATGTAATTCAGGGACGATACTCAGCATCAGAGAGAGCCGCGGCACCCAACTGGGGTGATTGGCGGCAATCCATTGCACGGCATGCAACAAACTATCGGGCGTTGACGTCGCAACGTAGCTCCCCTGCCGGGTTGCGCGAAAATCGGACTCCGCCGCAAACAATGGCGCGGTGTCGCCGCAAACCAGCACCAGTGCACCGCTCAGTTCTGCCGGCAAAGAGGCCAACGGTAACGGCACTGACAGTGAGCCGGTTCGGCGGCGTAAACGCCAGTAAGCCACCGCAATCACCAGCAAAATCGCGAGGGTTAACCCCCACTGCGTGATGGCGGCCAGCGGCAACCAGCCCCAGACCAACAGCAAAACCAGTAGGCCCGCCTGCCCCCATAGCAAACGTTGTGAGACAACATTCATCTGATGTCTCCCGGTTACCACAGTTGCTGCTGCACAAACTGCTGCAGATTCAGGTTGAGTCCCCACCACAGCAAGCCAATTGCGGCCCCGGCGAGCAGAAAACGCCACCAGACTGTACGCGTGCCACGACGATAACGGCGGGCCGGCGGCCGGACAACCAGCGGTGTTTGTTCCGCTACGCTCAACGGCGGGACCAGACGGTTAAGTTCCGCCAGTACCGCCTCGCGGTCCGGCGCTTCGTCATCGCGGTATTGGCCGCTGAAACCCAACAACAACACCCGATGAAAACAGGTCAGTACCGCGATATTCGGCGCAGGCTGATGAAGTACGGTACGAATACGTTCCCAGAGTTGCTCTCCGGCACCTAACGTATTGAAATAATGCGTTTGCAACGGCAGCTTGAGCCATTCGTTGTAGCCTGCATCCCGATTTTTGCGGTTCATCACCGCGCCATCCAGCAATGCGCATTGCGCATAGATAATATGATCACGGTCCTGGTTCGACAGGCCCGTTTCACCCAGCGCGGTACGCACGCTGTCCACTTGCGCCCGCGCGTTGCGGTACAGCGCCGGACCATCGTCTACCTGCCAGCCGTTACGCAACTGGCAAACGGTGAGCCAGGTCGGGTATAACATCTCGTCGATCAGTGGTGTGGTCATGAGCGCAGCACCGCAAACAGTTCAAGCTGAATGTCGCCCAGCGTACCGGGAACATAGAAAGCACAGGCCCCCGCTGCCAGCATGGTCTGTGCCGCAACGTTATTCAGGTCGAGCGCAAAATACTGGTTCTCCAGCCGTAGCGGAATAGCCGCAGGCACATGACTCAGCGCTACCAGCGGCACGCCGCTGAGCGCCACATTAACGATATCGGCCACGTCGTCCGGGCTACCGGCTTTGCACAATAGCGGAAACTGGCTTTGCAACTGGTGCGCCGGTACCGCAGCGCGTACCGAGAGATAGAAATCCGCCCCTTCACGTAAACGTCCGTCATGCAACGCACCTTTCCAGAACGCATCTTCTTTGGTGAGTTCAATGGACAAAACCCGCGACGGCAGGCTGGCTTCCAGCAACACATTCAGCAGGGAAAACAACGGTGGAAAGACCGCGCCAGGAGCAAGGTGTTCATAGGGCGGAATGGCGTCGATATCATGTTCAAGCGAAAACGTCAGCAGGCTACCCGCCAGCCGCGCCAGCTCACAGTAAACCCGTTCCGGGTGTTGTTGTGGATGGGCCAGCAACGTGTTAAGCACCGGTTCATGGCTGTTAAGCGCATTAAGCAGCCAGAATAACGACACATCCGCCACGGCAAAATCGGCCATCCGCTGGTTGCTTTCACGACGCATACCCATCAGGCGACGACGTTTAACACTCAGTTGCAGAGTCAGCTGTTTCAGTTGTTCCAGCAGGAACAAGCTGGCGGAAAACGCTAACAGCGGCGGCACGAAACGACTATCCGGACACCATTGTCCCTGACTATCACGGACCAGGCGCATCAGCGGGCAAATCAGGTACTCGCCGTTTTCTTCATGGTCATAACGCAGCGAAAGTGCGTGGCGCAGCACGGCGATATCGGTGCGCGCTTCGCCCAGCAGGTCCTGCACCGCAACCCATTCCTGACGATAGCGCAACGGGCGTTCGTTATGCTCATGGACGTCGACATTACCGCCATTGGCGTGCAACAGCGGCAGCGCCAGTACCACCGTCGCCGACTCCCGTCCGCTGAGGAGGTTCAGGTCATTGGCCGGAGGCAGAATATCAGCGATTTGGCTATCAATCAGGGTGCCGTCGGGCAAGCGTACCACCAGTTTTTGCAACAGCAAGCGCCCGATTGTCAGCGCCTGTTCGTCACACTCGCAGTGCAACACGCCCCAGGGATGTACGGCGGACATCTGGGCGACACAGTCGGTACTGAATGCTTCCCACTGCGCCTGTTGCTGGAACTGTTGCGGAGCCAGTAAGGCACCTTCACTCCATAATGGGCGATAAATTTTCATCGAAACTCCCTTTCGTCACGGTATAACCCACCATCCTTTACATTACCGTCTGGCGGCAGGCGGAGCAGTCCCGCCGCTGACTTGCGTCAGTGACGGGGAAGGGCGACCGACGCCAATAACCTTGCATGTAAAAACAGATGGAAATATCAGGCCTTGGCTTTCGGCATGCGCGAAACCAGCGACAGATTGACATCCATACCTTCCACCTGGAAATGCGGCACCGCGTACAACCGGACACGGAAGAATCCGGGGTTATCGTCGATGTCTTCCACCGTGACTCTGGCGTCGCGCAAAGGGTGAGAGGCTTGCAAATCATCCCCTGGATCGGTCATTTCCGTCACCAGACCGCGGATCCAGTTATTCAGTTCCAGCTCAAGCAGACGACGATCCTTGGTTGTGCCAATATTCTCGCGTTGAATGAGTTTCAGGTAATGCGCGATGCGCGATAACAGGAAGATGTACGGCAGGCGTGCGTTAATACGGCTGTTGGCAGTTGCATCCGCCGTGTCATACAACGCGGGTTTTTGCGTCGAGTTGGCGGAGAAGAAGCAGGCGTAATCGCGGTTTTTGTAGTACGATAACGGGATAAAGCCTAAATTGGCGAATTCAAATTCACGCGTTTCCGGGATCATCACTTCCGACGGAATTTTCACCTGATTGCCGGTACCCAAATCATAGAGGTGAATCGGCAAATTGGTCACCGCGCCGCCAGCCTGCGGGCCGCGAATCTGTACGCACCAGCCATTTTTGATGAAGCTTTTCACCATATTGGCCGCAAAAGCAAAGGCTGCATTGGTCCACAAATATTTTTCGTGATCCGGACCCTTCACTTCTTCCACATAGTTGAAGCTGCGCACGGGTACGGTATCCGGGCCATAAGGCAGACGTCCCAGGACGCGCGGCATGGTCAAACCGATGTAACGGGCATCATCTGAATCGCGAAACGCTTTCCATTTCAGGTACTCAGCACGGTCAAAGTAGTTGCCGATATCTTTGATGGCCGCCACTTGCTCCATCGTCTCTTTACCAAAGAAGCCCGGACCAACCGCGCCGATAAACGGCATATGTGCCGCTGCCGCCACTTTGGAAATATTACGCAACAGGGCGATATCCTGTGGGCTGCGATCAAACTCGTAGTTGGAAATTGCCGCCGCGATCGGCTCGCCGCCTGGGGTGTCGTATTCCTGGATATACGTCTGGTAATACAGGCCACTCTGGGCGATTTCCGGTGCATCTTCAAAATCCTGCACCAGTTGATCTTTGCTGATATCCAGCAGTTCTATGCGCACGTTCTGGCGGAAATCAGTTTGATCCACCAGCGATTTCACGCCGCGCCAGGTGGATTCCACCCGCTGAAAGTCCGGATGGTGCATCACGGCATCCAGCTGGCGGCTGATTTGCTCATCCAGCGCGGCAATATGCCCATCCAGCAAGGTTTTATCCAGACGTTCTACTTTCTGTGCTGACTGTTTCAGCAAGTCGAGGAAAACGCTGACCGCCGCAGTCACCCGCTCATCAGTGGTGGTTTCAGACAGCGTATCATTATTCTGGAAGGCATCAATGCCGTTAAGCTGTGACACCGGATTGAGGTTTATTTTTTCAAACAACGAGGCATAAACACCCCGTGGTTCTTTTTCCAGCACCGTGGCGTTATTGCCCTGTACCGTGGTTTCCTGTAAAGACATTCGTCGTTCCTTGTGTTATCCAGTACGGGGCAATTAACCGTTGTTAGGCGCCAGTTGGGCCAGCTCAGCGCGTAATTCATCGCTCAGGGCCTCATCTTTAAGAATGACTTCCAGCTCACGGCGGAAGGTGGCGTTATCCAGCAGGTTGGATTTAAGGTCACGCAACAGGTTGCGCATCGCCAGCATCGCGCGCAGTTGCGGAATTTGGCGGGCCACCTGTTCCGGTTCGAAATCTTTCATTTCGCGAAAGGTAAGCGCCACAGCGGTATCGTGATTTTCGTCGGCCAGCGTATCCGGCACAGAAAATCGCAGGTCTGGCTGAAACTCAGCCAGCACGCTGTCAAAGTTGTTTTTGTTAATGTCGATTTTGCTGCGCTCAGACAATGGTCGCTGCTCGGCACCATTACTGTAATCACCCATCACCATCAGCTTGAGGGGTAATTCAACTTTCTTTTGCGCGCCGCCAGTATGGAGGTCTAATTTGATATTAACACGAGCCTTGGGGATCTCGGCCTGATAGGAATTTGACATGTCTATCCCTGTTCATGAAGTGATGAGTACAGTCAATACCGCTGAGAAATTAATAAGAATGGCTAACCCTGCCAGACAACAACATTCCTTTTACACCGATTGGCGTAAACCAAATTTGAAGCAGTATAAGCAAGCACATTCATTCGCAGAATGGTATGACATAGTGAGTTTTGGGTTTAATCTCAAAAAGTGAAATTTCAGACAAATCCCAATGGGTGCTAGTGTAGAAATATAAGTATAGCAAATGAAAATAAAAATTAGTAACAAAATATTACAAAAAATAAATTAACAAAATAGATCATTAATATGATTATCAATAACTTCTTGTTATTTCCTCCGCGAACGGCATGGAATAAGGCATTCAGGAAACCAGTGCACCGGCGAATTGCATGCGTTGTACAAAAATCAGGTAAAAAAAGCCGTGTCAGGTTTTTTATTTTTATCTGACAGTAACAATACCGGCTAAAAGGAGCGCGATATGCCGCGCAGATGAAAGTAAAATTGATGACTAACATGAATAAATTACATTAATTTAGTTAAATCATTGTTTGCCGAAAATTAATCTATTGCATTGCTTTTGTAGTCACATTTTCAGCCATGACAAGCAGAGCGATAACGCCAGCCTTGGGGTATTTTCTGGCTTGCAAGGTATCACATCACACATAGAGCATCTGCCCGAATAGCGGCAGAGTACGATTGCCGTTTCAGAATGGTTCAGCATTGCCTGGCGCTAATTTCTTCCTGCGCACCAGGCACGAAAAGCAGCAACTCATGAGCCTATTTGTTTTTTTGCACACGGCCTCTTCATCATTATTAATATTAGCGGGTGTTCTACCCATGGCCGCAGCGCCACTGCACGGCGACCATTTGAAGGCGCGCCCTCAACCAGCTGGTTCAGATATTAATGTAACTCACTGCCTTTCGTTTCCGGGATGAACATCAGGACCACTATCGCCGCCAGAATGAAAAAAACCGAAGTGACTAATAACCCGCTTTGAATGCTGTATTGTGACGCCAGAAAACCAATCAATGCAGGGGAAAGCGCCGAGATAGCGCGTGATACGTTATAGACAAATCCCTGTGCGGTGGCACGAATCGTGGTAGGGAAGAGCTCAGCAAAGGTGGGAGCAAAACCGCTATAAAAACCAGTACCGAAATAAGAGACCACGATACCGACCAGCATTAACAACAGCGGTGTTTTGACCGCCACAAAGAGGGGTACCGTCAGAGCAGAACAGACGAAGAAGAGGACAAATGCACGCTTTCTGCCAATTTTATCGGCTAAATAACCAAAGGTGATATAGCCCAGTGCCGCCCCCACTTGCATGATCACAATCCAGACAGTGGATTTTATAATGTCTAAACCAGAGCCGCCATTGGCTATCGGGGTTGACAGGTATGTGGGGATCCAGGTAAAAAGCCCCCAATAGCCGCACATGGAAAAAGTGGTGAACGCGGTGGCGCACAATACAGAACGACCATGACCGAGAAATAACAGGCGTACGGTTTCGCGTACTGTGATGCGCTGCGTCTGTTGCGACCATATTTCAGGTTCTTTAACATGGCGACGTACATACAATGTCAACAGAGCCGGCAAGAAGCCGACGACAAAAACCCAGCGCCACCCGCCTATTGGCACCACGACTGCGGCAACAATCGCCGCCAGCGCATAACCCGCGGCAAAAGCACTTTGTACCCACGCCATGACTTTACCACGGTGCTCCGCCGGCCAGGTTTCACTGACCAGCGCCGACCCTGCCGACCACTGCCCACCGATCCCCAGGCCGACGATGACGCGAAACAGCATCAACATGCCTAATGAGGTCGATAATCCACAAAGCAACGTCCCGACGGAATAGCACAGGATACTGATCATCATGGATTTAGTCCGGCCAATCCTGTCAGCCAGAAAACCAAAAAATATCCCGCCGATCGCCGTGGTTAGCAATGTTGCCGAAACAACACCACCTGCAGCCGAAATACTGAAGTTCAGATCATGGCTAATGTATTTAATCACCATGGCGAACAGCATCAGATCCATGACATCCAGCATCCATCCTAAGTATGCAGAGCTGAATGCGTGCCACTGCGGTGACGTTGCCCCGCGCCACCAGGCTCGTTTAGCGAGCGTAGCACCCGATGCCTGGTCTGCAGGGACGATTTTAGCGGAAGGGGCAGAGGTACCTGGAGTGTTTTCTATCATTTTTAACTCCTCATGTTTTAATAATGAGCAGACTTTACTAAAAATAGATTCATTTTTTTTGATATGCGTCTCAAATATCATTTTTGACCAATAATATTATAATCTGTATCTTTTAACGATACAAAAGGTCGCTATTTATGCTTACTCTCCGCTTGTATGAAGATGTTCTGCCCGCAAGTTATGGGCAGATTTACCTGCCTGCCTGCCCACGCGCCATTTATGTTCATCATGGCGGCATGATGATTGAAACCAGTACCGCCGGGCGCTGGCTGGGAGAAAACACCGCAGAAGTCAGCGAAGAAGAACTGACAATCACCTGCGGTGAAAGCGAAACACGGTTGTGGCGTTGGGAATTAAGCGATGCTCAGACTCCCGCTGCGTCGGGTTTGCCTTCTGCGCCCCGCACGCAAACCACGTTAAAACTGGAAGCAGAGTTCGCACTTGATCATCACTTTAAATGGCTGATGCGTTGTGATCAGGTCGGTTTTCCCCCCGGCGGTATCGCGCTGACGCATGTTCATCAGGGGCCAGGCATTCGAATCTGTAAGCAGGGCGAAATTACGATTGATACGCAAGGGCACCATTATGTTAATGGCCCTGGTCAGGCCTGGTTCGAAGCCGGGCATGCGCCGGTCATTGCACCGACCACCGAACATGAGCCCACCACCTTCATTCGCTGCTTTCTCTTACCGCGCGTGGTGAAAAGCCGTTCGTCAATCCGCTATGTTAATGAAGAGGATGTCACGAGGAAAAAGTCACAGACTTACCGAATTTTTGCCGAACATTTCATTGAACTGCCGATAAACGCCGCCCGGTGATTAAACGCGCAGCCAACGCACCGGCAACGTGAAAGATGACGGGAAATATACCCTATAGATTTCGCGTGGCAGGAAGCGGCAAGTTAACGAATCCCGCTGAGCTTACACCGGTAAGTGATGCGGGTGAGCGCGCGCAGCCAACGCACCGGCAATGTGAAAGATGACGGGAAATATACCCTATAGATTTCGTGTGGCAGGAAGGCGGCAAGTTAACGAATCCCGCTGAGCTTACACCGGTAAGTGATGCGGGTGAGCGCGCGCAGCCAACGCACCGGCAACGTGAAAGATGACGGGAAATAGCATTTAAGAAGGAGTTAATATAAAGTCGGATTGAATGATACCATCCAATCCGGCTTAGATAATCTGTTTAAAAGGGATCCTTTTATATTGTGGCTACCGAAAATCCTACCTCTACCACACTTGTGTCGCTAAAAATTATCGAAGCACTCGCTACACATCAACAAGGGCTGGGCGTGACGCAGTTAGGCCAATTGTTGGGCATGCCTAAAGCTCGGATCCATCGCCATCTTACTACGCTGCGTGATAATGGTTATCTGACTCAGGATCCCCGGACCAGTCATTATCAGATAGGCTGGCAATTTTATATGATGTCGCGTCGTTGTGTGGAAGGTTTTGACGTGATGACATTTGCGCATAGCGAAGTGGAAACATTGCGCAATACTCTCGGATTGACGGTGGTGGTTTCCTCTTTTACTGATACCCAGGTGGTTGTGACCAATATTATGAATGGCACAAACCAACTGGAAATTTCACTGCGTTTGGGCTCACGATTTGAACTAAATTCTGTCGCCCAGGGGAAGATTGTCCTCGCTTTTGGCCCGGCAGCGCTGGCGGAAAGTTATCTTGCAATGCCGCTGCCCTTTCTGACCCCGCATACGGTAACCTCATCGGAAAAATTACGCACGGAGCTTGCCTTGATCCGCCAACGCGGGTGGGCTGATGCGCCGGAAGAGCTGTATGTCGGCATTAACGCAATGTCAGCGCCACTGTTTCAGGCGAGCGGTCGGCTATTTGGCACTATCGCAATTATTGGATCCATACACTATTTACCGAAAGAGCCGAGTCAGCGGAATATTGATGCATTACTGACGGCATCCCGCGACGTCTCACGCATTATGGGCTATCAGGGTGATTTCCCCTTCTGAGCGTGGCGACTTTTGCCGGTTCTTGTAACAGGTGGTGCTGTCTGTGTGAAACATCAACAATGTCTGAACCGTTCACGGACGATGGCCGGCACCGGCCGTGAGCGATGTCATTACGCGCAGTCATATCCGTCAGGCCGGCCTGGCGAAATCACTCTTCGATACGTAATCCATAGGTTTTGAATTTTTCCAGCACGATAGCAATGGCTTCGTCACCCAGCACCGGAACCGGATCGACAATGGCTAACGTACTGAGATAAAGCTGCGCCAGCACTTCCACTTCATGTGCCAGCCAGAGCGCCTTTTCCAGATTCTCTTCGCAGGCGACCAAACCGTGATGTTGCAGCAAAGTCGCTTTACGATTTTTTAATGCCGTCGCGACATAGTCGGAAAGCTTTTGCGTACCAAACGTGGCATAGGGCGCGCAGGGAATCGAGTTCCCGCCCGCTACGGCAATCATGTAATGAATAGCAGGAATGGGACGATTAAGGATTGAGACAGCAGTACAATGTACCGCATGGTTATGCACTACCGCGTTGGCATCAGGGCGAGCCTGGTAAGCCGCCCGGTGAAAGCGCCACTCACTGGATGGCAACTTACCCTGCTCATGTTGTCCATCAGCATCAATAAAGACAATGTGGGATTCTGTAAGCTTTTCATAGGCTATACCGGTGGGAGTAATCAATATCCCCCCCTGGTAACGTACACTCACGTTTCCCGCAGTGCCCTGATTCAACCCCAGTCGGGTCATTTCGAGGCAGGTATCAATAATCTGCCGTGCCAGTTTGTTTCGTTCCATTTATTACCTCTCTCAGTGATTCAAAACGTCACAACAGAACGGAAACTCAGCATAACGTTCACGTTCTGTCGAACTAATCTAACAATTAGCAACCATCATCATCCGGCAACAAGATAAGGGAATTCCTGTCACTTTATTTTGTGACACGCATCAATTAATAACGCGAGATAGAGAATAAATCCGTTTATTTTATTCTTATAAAATGTCCGTTCCTAATAATGTTTTTATAAACGGTCAAATACTGCCTCACGGTAATAAATGCCCGTTTCCGCGATTATAAATTAAATCAGGCATTCACTCTGTGGTTTTAAGCATTAATTCTCGCAAACGGTCATCACATTTAAAGAATTAGGGTGATGTCAATCACATAAAATTACCAGCACCAGCATAAATGTGACCGCCATCAAATTATAAGCGGATTTTTATTTGAAAATGCATTCATGAGTTCACTCGGGAGGTTCATTTAATCACCCAGCACAACCGGGACTCAGCTAAATTTGCGGTCCAGTGACGGAAACCAACCGCATTCCAAAAGCTGTTGGACACGCTTCTGACTTGATGAGGATGCTATGGGAAACACAACAATACAAACACAGAGTTACCGGGCAGTGGGTGCAGTACAAACCCGGCGCTACATTATTCCATTTGCATTACTGTGCTCACTGTTTTTTCTTTGGGCTGTTGCTAATAATTTGAATGATATTTTATTACCGCAATTTCAGCAGGCTTTTACACTCACTAACTTTCAGGCTGGATTGATTCAGTCCGCCTTTTATTTCGGTTATTTCGTCATTCCTATCCCCGCAGGGATTTTAATGAAAAAGCTCAGTTATAAAGCGGGGATTATTATCGGACTTTTCTTATACGCTTTTGGCGCCGCTTTATTTTGGCCCGCCGCCGGCACGATGAATTACACCCTGTTTTTGATTGGCTTGTTTATTATTGCCGCCGGGCTGGGGTGTCTCGAAACAGCCGCCAATCCCTTTGTCACTGTATTAGGACCAGAAAGCGGTGGTCACTTCCGGCTCAACCTGGCACAAACATTTAACTCCTTCGGCGCCATTATCGCTGTCGTATTTGGGCAAAGCCTTATTTTGTCTAACGTGCCACATCAATCTCAGGAGGTGCTCGATAAAATGGCGCCAGAGCAACTTAGCGCCTATAAGCACAGCCTGGTGTTGTCGGTACAGACTCCCTATATGATTATTGTCGCCATCGTGTTACTGGTCGCCTTACTGATCATGTTGACCAAATTCCCCTCGCTGCAAGGCGATGATCACCAGGATAACCAACAAAGTTCATTTTTCGCGTCCTTCAGCCGGCTGATCCGTATCCGCCACTGGCGCTGGGCGGTGCTGGCGCAGTTCTGCTACATCGGTGCGCAAACCGCATGCTGGAGCTATCTGATACGCTACGCCATTGAAGAGATCCCCGGTATGACGCCCGGATTCGCCGCGAACTACCTGACCGGTACGATGGTGTGCTTCTTTATTGGTCGTTTTAGCGGAACCTGGCTCATCAGTCGCTTTGCTCCGCATAACGTGCTCGCGACGTATACCTTGCTCGCGATGATTTTGTGCCTCATCTCCGCGATCAGCGGTGGGCAGATCGGTTTGCTGGCGCTCACGCTTTGCAGCGCATTTATGTCAATTCAATACCCAACCATTTTCTCTCTGGGCATTAAAAACCTGGGGCAGGACACCAAATACGGCGCCTCTTTCATCGTCATGACCATCATTGGCGGCGGTATCGTCACACCGGTTATGGGATATGTCAGCGACGCGGCAGGTAACATCCCGACCGCTGAATTGGTTCCTGCCATCTGCTTTGCCATCATCTTTATTTTTGCCCGTTTCCGTTCACAAACGGCAACTAACTGAATATTTTTCCGAATAACGTGAGGAACCTGTAATGAAGAAAATCAGCTTAGCCAAAATTGGTATTCGCCCGGTGATTGACGGACGCCGGATGGGTGTACGCGAGTCACTGGAAGAACAAACCATGAATATGGCGAAAGCCACCGCAGCGCTTATCGCGGAGAAAATTCGTCATGCCAGCGGCGCTGCTGTCGAATGTGTGATTGCGGATACCTGTATTGCGGGCATGGCAGAGTCTGCCGCCTGCGAAGAGAAATTCAGTAGCCAGAATGTCGGCTTAACCATTACCGTCACCCCTTGTTGGTGCTATGGCAGTGAAACCATCGATATGGATCCGCTGCGCCCGAAAGCCATCTGGGGATTCAACGGTACTGAACGTCCCGGCGCCGTTTATCTTGCCGCCGCGCTGGCGGCGCACAGCCAAAAAGGCATTCCGGCATTCTCCATTTATGGTCACAACGTGCAGGACGCCAATGACACCACTATTCCACTCGATGTTGAAGAAAAACTACTGCGCTTTGCCAGAGCAGGTTTAGCGATCGCCAATATGAAAGGCAAAAGCTATTTATCCGTGGGCGGCGTTTCCATGGGTATTGCGGGATCTATTGTCGATCATAACTTCTTCGAATCCTGGCTGGGGATGAAAGTCCAGTCCGTCGATATGACCGAACTGCGGCGGCGTATCAACCAAAAAATCTACGATGACGCTGAGCTGGAAATGGCATTGGCATGGGCGGACACCCATTTCCGCTACGGCAAAGACAAGAACGCGCGGCAGTATAAACGCAACGAAGAACAAAGCCGTGCGGTGCTGAAAGAGAGCCTGTTGATGGCAATATGCATCCGCGACATGATGCAGGGCAACACGACACTGGCAGACAAAGGCTTTGGTGAAGAGGCATTAGGTTACAATGCTATCGCAGCCGGCTTTCAGGGGCAGCGTCACTGGACCGATCAATACCCGAACGGCGATACCGCCGAAGCATTGCTTAATAGTTCATTTGACTGGAACGGCGTACGTGAACCGTTCGTCGTCGCCACAGAAAATGACAGCCTTAACGGCGTAACGATGCTGTTTGGCCATCAACTCACCGGCACAGCGCAAATCTTTGCTGATGTACGTACTTACTGGTCGCCAGACGCGGTACAACGCGTGACAGGCCAACCGCTAACCGGTTTGGCTGAACACGGCATCATCCATATGATCAACTCCGGTTCTGCCGCGCTGGACGGCACCTGTAAACAACGTGACAGCGAAGGAAAACCGACGATGAAACCGCACTGGGACATCAGCCAGAAAGAAGCGGATGACTGCCTGGCGGCAACCGAATGGTGCCCTGCTATTCATGAATATTTCCGTGGTGGTGGCTATTCTTCGCGTTTCCTGACCGAAGGCGGTGTGCCTTTTACCATGACCCGCGTGAACATGATTAAGGGGCTGGGGCCGGTGTTACAAATTGCGGAAGGGTGGAGTGTGGAACTGCCGAAAGAGATGCACGATCAACTGGATGCACGCACCGATTCCTCGTGGCCAACCACCTGGTTTGCACCACGCCTGACCGGTAACGGCCCCTTCACCGATGTCTATTCCGTCATGGCGAACTGGGGGGCTAACCACTGTGTACTGACCATCGGTCACGTTGGGGCGGACTTTATTACCCTTGCGTCCATGCTGCGGATCCCGGTCTGCATGCACAACGTGGAAGCATCGAAGATCTACCGTCCTTCCACCTGGTCCGCGCATGGCATGGATACTGAAGGTCAGGATTATCGAGCCTGCCAGAACTATGGCCCACTTTACAAACGTTAATACGTTCAGCCCTCCGGTGATCAGGAGGGCATTTACGTTGTTTCAGGAGCGATTATGAAGCAAGAGGTCATTCTGGTCCTCGACTGTGGCGCGACGAACGTGCGGGCTATCGCCGTTGACCGTCAGGGGAAAATCGTCGCCCGCGCATCAACGCCAAACGCCAGCGATATCGCCACGGAGAACAGCGCCTGGCATCAGTGGTCGCTGGAGGCGATTCTGCAACGATTTGCCGACTGCTGCCAGCGCATCAGCGCTGAACTGTCATCGTGCCGTATTCGCGGCATCACGGTCACCACTTTTGGTGTTGACGGCGCTCTGGTGGATAAACACGGCGCATTGCTTTATCCGATGATCAGCTGGAAATGCCCGCGAACAGCCGCCGTGATGGAAAACATCCGCCATTTTATGACGCAGCAACAACTGCAGGAAATTTCCGGCGTCGGCGCATTCAGCTTTAATTCGCTGTATAAACTGATATGGCTCAAAGAGCACCATCCACAACTGCTGGCGCAGGCCCACGCCTGGCTGTTTATCTCATCATTGATCAACCAGCGTTTAACCGGTGAGTTCACCACGGATATCACCATGGCGGGCACCAGCCAGATGCTGGATATTCACCAGCGTGATTTCAGCCCGGACATTCTGCACGCGACGGATCTGCCACGCCGCGTGTTTCCGCGCTTAGTGGAAGCAGGCGAGATCGTCGGTCATCTTCTGCCGCCTGCCGCCAGTCGTCTGGGATTACCCGAGGGTATTCCGGTCATTTCCGCTGGACATGACACCCAGTTTGCGCTGTTCGGCGCAGGGGCGGAACAAGATGAGCCGGTGCTCTCTTCCGGCACCTGGGAAATTCTGATGGTACGCAGCGCCCAGGTAGATACCTCACTGCTGAGCCATTACCCGGGTTCCACCTGTGAGCTGGACAGCCAACCCAACCTGTTTAACCCCGGCATGCAATGGCTGTCCTCCGGCGTACTGGAATGGGTGCGGAAACTGCTCTGGACGCCAGAGACCCCCTGGCGAACCTTGATTGAAGAGGCGCGCATCGTACCTGCTGGCGCGGAAGGCGTCACCATGCAGTGTGACCTGCTCACCTGCCAAAATGCAGGCTGGCAGGGCGTCACACTCAACACCACGCGCGGCCATTTTTATCGTGCGGCACTGGAAGGTTTAACTGAGCAACTACAGCGCAATCTGCAAACACTGGAGCAGATCGGCCACTTCAGGGCCACGGAACTGCTATTGGTCGGTGGCGGAAGCCGCAATGCGCTTTGGAACCAAATCAAAGCCAATATGCTTGATATTCCGATCAAAGTGCTGGATGACGCCGAAACCACGGTTGCCGGTGCGGCGATGTATGGCTGGTACGGCGTGGGCGAGTTTTCCAGCCCCGAACAAGCCAGAGCGCAGGTGTGCTACCAGTACCGTTATTTCTATCCGCAAACCGAACCCGAACTTACCGAAGGAGTGTGAAATGCTAAAAACCATTTCGCCGTTAATTTCCCCCGAACTGCTTAAGGTACTGGCTGAAATGGGCCACGGGGATGACATCATTTTTTCCGATGCGCACTTTCCCGCTCATAGCATGGGTCCGCAGGTGATTCGTGCAGATGGCCTGCTGGTCAGCGATCTGCTGCAAGCCATTATTCCGCTGTTTGAACTCGATAGCTATGCGTCCCCACTGATAATGATGGCGGCAGTTGAGGGTGATACACTCGATCCAAAAGTTGAAGCGCGCTATCGGGCCGCCCTTTCGCTGCAAACACCCTGTCCGGACATCATCCGTATCGATCGCTTCGCCTTCTACGCACGCGCGCAAAAATCCTTTGCGATCGTTATCACAGGTGAGGGAGCGAAGTATGGAAATATTCTTTTAAAAAAAGGGGTAACGCCGTAATCTTTTGTCGGTGCGCCCGCATCAGGCGGGCGTGCATTGAATGATGGGGTGGGAAAAGATGAAAGCAGCACGCCAGCAAGCCATCGTAGAACTGCTGATCAACCATAATAGTCTGACAACCGACACATTATCCCGGCAATTAAACGTCAGTAAAGAGACCATTCGACGCGATCTCAGCACACTGCAATCGCAGGGCAAAGTATTGCGTAACCACGGTCGCGCCAAATACATCCACCGGGAAAATAAAGACAGCGGCGATCCCTTTCATATGCGGTTAAAAAGCCACTATGCACACAAAGCCGACATTGCCCGTGGCGCCCTGGACTGGATAGAAAGTGGCATGATAATCGCCTTAGACGCCAGCTCAACCTGCTGGTATCTGGCGCGCCAGTTGCCTGACATTAATCTCGACGTCTTCACCAACAGCCACCCCATTTGCCAGGAACTGGCGAAGCGTGAACACATTCAGCTCATCAGTTCCGGCGGTACATTGCAGCGTAAATACGGTTGTTATGTGAATCCATCGCTCATCTCGCAGCTTAAACCGCTCGACATCGATCTGTTCATTTTTTCCTGCGAAGGGATCGACAGTAGTGGTGCGCTCTGGGACTCTAATGCGTTCAATGCCGATTTCAAATCCATCCTGCTTAAACGCGCATCACAGTCTTTATTGCTGATCGATAAAAGTAAATTTAATCGGTCAGGCGAAGCCTGTATCGGTCATATCGATGATGTGACACATATTATTTCTGATGCGCAAGAGGAAATGCGGCAACCGGTTTCTGCGCAAATATAGTTATCACGGTAAAATTTTGGCATGGCGGGGGCGGCACAGTTTACACTCTACCTGATGCTTAACCGATCTATGTTCACGGAGCGACCGATGGCAAGTCATTTTGTACGATGGACGCGCACCCAGAACAAAGTCAATGTTCACCGTATTCCGCAAAATATGGTTGAAAACGCGAATAACTTTAATGAAAAATACCGGGGACGTTATCTTGCCGCACGTATGTTGCTGGCAGAGTTGATGCTGCATATCTACGGTATACACCAACTGCCGGCATTAATAATTTCCGATACAGGCCGACCCTGTTTTGCTGATCCGGACCTGCCGGATTTCAGTATTACCTATGCGGGCAATGTCGTTGGGGTGTTGCTGGCTGAAGAGAACGTCCGGGTGGGGCTGGATATGGAAATCGTGCGAGCCCATAGCCGGCAAACGCTGGAATATTACCGACAACATTTCTCCTCCAGCGAAAAAACCTGGATCAATGCCCAACAAGACCCCACCGAGGCCGCCACCCAACTCTGGACGCTGCGTCAAAGTATTTTGAAACTAAGCGATGCAAGCACACCCGGCATTGATTCCCTGTGGTTACATCCTGCATTGGGCCGCCTGCGTTCAGCCCTCTTTCCTGATATCCGGGCGATCTGTGACGTAGAACCCTCGCTGGTCTGGTCCGCCGCGTTTTCACCCGGCGTCAATCGTCTGCGGCTATGGGAAATTGATGACAGGTACGCCTGGCAGAAGTTGCGGGATGTCGATATCAATAAAACCAATAGCGGGCCGCATATCCTGCGGCTGACCAGCATGCCGTCAGAGCGGTAATGATGCGCCCACGGTTAAGCCTTGACAGGTCGCAGGTCGCAATTTGCGTTTAATCGGTTAAAGTAGTGAGCAGTAAACCGCTGGCATGAAGGACCCGAAGTGATGAGCATTGCATGTATTTTTTTTGATTGTGACGGCACGCTGGTCGACAGCGAACTCCTTTGTACCCAGTCTTATGTCAACACCTTTGCGAAATATGGTATTGCGCTGTCAACACAGACCATGTTTGAGAAGTACAAAGGGGTGAAACTGTATGACATTATTGCGGACGTATGCCAGCAACATCAGGCGACGTTGCCGGTCGATGAACTGGAACGCGCCTATCGTCAGGAAGTCGCCCGTTTGTTTGATCTTGAGCTACAGCCCATTCATGGCGCAAAGGCGCTGCTGGAACAGGTATCCGTACCCATGTGCGTGGTCTCAAACGGTACTGTCAGCAAGATGCGGCACTCGCTCGGCATCACCAACATGCTGCCATTTTTTAATGACCGCTTATACAGCGGGTATGACATTCAGCACTGGAAACCCGACCCGGAACTGATGTTTCACGCCGCCAGGCAAATGGATGTGCCGATTGAACGCTGCATTCTGGTGGATGATTCTGTCGCCGGCGTCAACGCGGGTATCGCTGCCGGGATCCCGGTCTTTTATTACTGCGGCGATGCGCACAACCCGCCGATAACCCATCCGCTCGTCACTTCCTTCAATGAGATGGCGCAGTTGCCTGACTTATGGCGGGCGCACGACTGGCCTCTGACACGCTAAATACAACGCCTTGCTGTCATGCGCGACCAGCCGGGTATAACACGGTAATAATTTGTATAAAAATTAAAATACCTGTCGCGCCCACTTTGGTTATGCTATTCGGCGTGGCCGCATAATGGGTTTGCTGGTGTATGAAGTGGTTATCAAAAAGCGCAGTTTTATTTTCAATTAAAACCTGTTTTGCGGCATTTCTTGCTTTCTATATTGCGCTGGAACTTAACTTTGATAAGCCAGCGTGGTCTTTAACGACGGTATATGTCGCCTCGCAACTTTATTCGTCATCGACCATTTCCAAGTCAATATTCCGTTTTCTTGGCACGGTCTTTGGCGGCCTGTTTGTTTTTCTGATTTACCCGGCCACCGTGCTGAATCCGGTGTTATTCAGCCTGTGTGTTTCAATCTGGGTTGCTGTGTGTCTGTACCTCTCGTTGCATGATCGCACCCCGAAAAGTTATGTATTTATGCTGGCAGGTTATAGCGCCGCGATTATGGGCTTCCCCGACGTCAATACGCCGCTATCGATTACGTATACGGTGATATCGCGTATTGAGGAAATCACCGTCGCGATTATCTGCAGTAGCCTGGTGCATAGCCTGATTTTACCGGTTTCGATGCGCAATATCCTGGAAAATAGCGTCAGCAACTGGTATGGCAGCGCCAGAAAACTGTGCAGTGAACTGCTTGACCCTGAAGCGAAAGACAAATCGCTGGAGCGGGAAGATATTCTTATCCAAATGGCTGGTTATCCGGTCAACGTTGAAACGCTGATCACCCATTGCGTGTTTGAGGGCGATGCCGCGCGTCAGCTCATTCGGCTGGTCACTGTACAATATCAACATCTCTCCTACCTGATCCCTACCCTGACCGCGATTGAGGTCCGCCTCAACCTGCTGGCGGAACAACACATCGCGTTACCGGACTTCGTCAAAGAAACCTTTCGCCAGTTTCTGTTGTGGCTCAATGGCGACAATAAAGAAAATGAAACGCACGCAATTCAACAGGAAATAACGCGGACACAGGCAGACATTAAGCAACGTTATCAGGCGCGTACCCTGAGTGCTGAAGAGAGTTTACTGCTAAACGGGCTCCTGGCGCGGCTGGCAAATTTTGTGAAAATTACCGACGCCTACACCAGCGTAGGCAGGCGGGTAGGCAGTTTTGAAGAAAATGTGAACCCGGCGAAACGTACCCACGCACACTGGCACATTGATAAAGGTCTGTTGTTACTGTCATCCTTTACCGCCTTTCTGGCTACCTTCGCCAGTTGTTTATTCTGGATTGGTACCGGCTGGACCGACGGCGCAACAGCGCCCCTAATGGCAGCCGTTCTGTGCTCCTTTTTTGCCGGTATGGACAGCCCCATCGCCCCGATGAAGTTATTCCTGAAAGGCATGTCGATAGCGATTATTATCAGTGTGTTGTATTCCGCGCTGTTTATTCCGGAAACGGTCTCGTTTTAATCGCTGGTTATTTGTCTGGCGCCGGGTTTATTCGCTCTGGGTTTAGTCATCGCCAACCCGCCCACCATGCTGATTGGATTGATTATCGCCACACAAATTCCGGGTTTCATCGGCATGAGCCATCATTTTAAACCCGATTTACTGCTGATTGTGAACGTAGCGCTGTCGAGCGTCGTGGGCATTATGTTTGCGGTGATCACTACCGCGATGATCCGCAATAAACGTCCTTCATGGATCGCCCGCCGCGCATTTCGCAAAGGGATCAATGAACTTATCCAGTTCATTTCCGGGATCAGGCTGAATACCGCTTCAATACGGGGTCGGCAGCAATTTGTCGCCCGCATGCTGGATAAAGTGAATGTTATCCTGCCGCGTAAAAAAACAGACCCGACGCCTGATCTGGTTTCCGGCGGCAATTTGATCACCGAAGTATGGATTGGGGTTAATTTTTATGACTTTTACGTACAGCATCAGCATTTACTGACCCGGTATGCGATAGAAACCGATCATTTATTTTTTGAACTGAACCGCTTTCTCAAATCACGCCTGAAATCGTTGCATGCCATGCCGCAAGAGGGATTACTGGCTGAAATGAACCGGTTGCTGATTAAGCTGGAAAGCCTGTGCGCCACAGATGACCGACTTTATGCTCCGCTGTTCTATTTATTCAATATCCGTTTATCGCTGTTTTCAACCGCGCGCTGGCCCATCGTTGCTGACTGAGAAGCTGTGAGGTGATCTGCCTGGCAATGTCTGTCGGGATCGCCCGGTTCAGACAACACATTGCTGTACGGGATGAAGCTCTGTCCACCCGTCTCAGGGCTGTGACAGATCTCACTTATGGCGGCGTTACAGTTGCCTGGCAAAACCACCTGTGATACGTTCACCCGCTTCCAGGACGGAACACCTCAGGGTGAGGACCATGGGCAGCCGGGATGCAATGAATACAGAACCCGTCAGTTCACTGTTATTTTCTCCCCGCCAGTTAATGATTCATCCGTTAATTCAGCCAGTTAATTTCCTCCGGTTTGCACTGCCTGGTGTATCTGTCCGCAGGAAAAAACACCTCACTGAGTGGCTGCCGTTATTTGTCTGGCATAACCGCCTGTCGTGTTGAATCAGTTTTAGTATTCACGTCTATTCGCGTTAAAAGGGAATTAAACGATGCGCATTCAGGACTATATTATTGCCGGCAGTCAATTACCGGTCCACAACCATTACCAGTTGCGCTTAAACCGGCTGGAATCTCAGCTGCCCGGCGTGGATATTTCAGTCCTCAGATTCAGCGGGACCGAAGCCATCAGCACTATTTTTCGTTATGAAATTGAATTCACCAGTGCGGTGCAGGATATTCCCGCACAGCACATTATCAACTATTCCGCGCTGTTCCTGATGTACCCCGACGGTAAACCGTGGGAAGCCGTTACACCGCGTATTATTCCCGGCGTTATTACGCAGTTGCGCCAGTGCGGCACCTCCGCCGATGAAACCCGTTATATTGCCACGTTAGAACACCGCTTAACGCGTTTAAATCAGGGGCCGGTAACGCGATTTACCAGAACGACAGCATCATCAGCATGACCGAAAATACACTCCTGCGTTACAACATGGACCGGTTTGATTTTCGTTTTGCACTGCATGAACGGTATCCGCTGAAGAAATTTATGATGCAGTTCGGCGAAAGCGAATATGCGCACATTGCCCGCCGACTGGCCGACAGCGGTATTTCTTACTTTTTTGAGTATGACGAAGAAAATAACTGCGACGTCATGGTACTGGCCGACCATGCGTATGCCTGGCCTGAACCGGTTGCGGTGCCGTTTCGCAATCTGGCCGGACTGTTCGACGGCGGGCTGGAATCGGTCTGGGATATATCGGTCAGCCGTAAAGCCATGCCGAAACAGGTGAGGGTTAATGACGACCATTACCCGGCGGCGCAGGGGGATATGACGGCCGTTGCCGCGACAAACCCGGATTACCCGGCGCTGGTTGCCGAAGATTACCGCTGGGGTGAGCATTATCCTGAGCCGGGAAAAGAGTACAGTACGGAGCCCGGTCAGGGCATGTGGTACGCCCGGCGCCGACAGGAGCGCTACCTCAGCGAACAAATCACCGTTGAGGGTAAATCCAGTTGCATGACGCTGCGCCCCGGTATGGTTATCACCACGCCGGGCAAAACGTGGCCGGAAGCCGCCGACGGTTTACTGATTGTGGCCACCCGGTCTGAGAACGTCGCCCGCGACACCGCGTATTTCGTCACCTTCACTGCCGTACCGCGCAATATACAGCACCCGTATCGCCCGGCGTTACTGCCATGGCCCACCGTCACCGGTACACTGGCCGCCCGGATTTCCAGTGCCCATCCTGATGAGCCTTACGCCCATATCAACGCCGACGGCTTATACCGCGCGCAGTTCGGCTTCGACCGTACAGTCTGGCAAAAAGGGTTTGAGAGCTGCTGGCTGCGTTTAGCCAGGCCCTACGCCGGCGACACTTACGGTTTTCATATGCCGTTGCTGGAGGCCACCGGGGTGGCGATAGCCTTTGAAAATGGCGATGTAGACCGGCCCTATATTGCCTGTGCGCTGCATGACTCGCGTCATCCGGACCCGGTTGCGCTGTCGAATTATAAGCGCAACGTTATCCGTACCCCTTCCGGGAACACGCTGCAGCTGGACGATACGCGCGGCAAAGAGCACGTCATGCTTTTTCCGCCGGCCGGCGGAAAAAGCCAGCTCAATCTCGGTGCGCTGGTAGACGACAAACGCAAAGCGCGCGGGCTCGGTGCTGAGCTGCGTACTGACGACTGGGTTGCCGTGCGTGGCGGTAAAGGGGTGTTTATCACGGCGGATGCGCAGGCGTCAGCCGGTGGTCAGCAACTGGACATGCAGCAGGCCCGCGCACTGCTTTGCAGTGCGCGGGTGGAGATGCAGCGTCTTTCCGCCAGTGCGCAACAGGCGCAGGCGCTGGCGGCCGACATCAGCCGCTGCTTGAGCAAAAACTCGACAGGCTTCAGCAGGCTGTTTTGTTACTGAGTGCGCCAGAAGGCGTGGGTATCGTCAGTGGTGACAGCATGCAGTTGTATGCGCAAGACAGCCTGACGCTGACCGCCGGTAAACAGGTGGATATCGGCGCGGGCGGGAAATTCACGGTCACCGCCGGTGAGCAAATCAGCCTCTGCAGCCGTCAGGGCACCAAAATGTTTGCCGCCAGAGGCGATATCGATGTGCAGGCGCAGGGCGGGAAATTCACCAGCTGGTCAACTGACGACTCGCATATTGCCAGCGGCAGGAAAATGACGGTAACCGCGCAGGATGAACTGGTTCTTATCTGTGGGGGTGCCTATATCCGGCTGAAAGGCGGCAATGTTGAGATAGGCGGGCCGGGGAAATTGCTGGTTAAGAATGGCGGCATCAAAAAATCCGGTTCTGCCAGTATGCAGGGGGTGATGAAATCGTTTGATCCGGAGAGTTTCGACGAAAAATTTGTTGTCAGTAATGCACTAACCGGTGATCCCATCAGTAATTTGCCCTACCGGATCACCCTGCCGGACGGAAAAAACATTGAAGGGATTACCTCTGTCGCCGGAGAAACGGGGTTAGCCCGATCTGAAGCTGTTGATAACATGGTGCTGACTTTTTTTCCTGCCGGAAAATAACCATTAAGGATACTTGTAATGGACGATGAAAATAAAAACACCAGCAGCGGTAAAGGGACGAAAATTGTTATGATTATCGTCGTTGTGCTGATTGTGCTGTTTATTCTGGGACGAATGTTACTGTCAATGATCCCGGTCGTGGGCGGCAGTTTTGGTTATGGTTTTCCCGGCGGTTCAGGTGGCCGGGCAATCAGATACGTTGAAATAGATGTAAAGCCGCAGGTGGTTTATCGCATTGATGAACACCGGTTCTTTACGTTTGAAGAATACAAAGACTGCAACAGCGGCGGACTTGTTTATTACCACGATACCAGGAAAAAAATTAAGGTTTTTGCCGGGCGAGAGGGCGGAGATAAGAAGCGTCAAGACGAAATATCACTCGTTCGGCCTAATGACACAATGTCATTTTATGGTAGGTTTGTCTATGCCGCCAGTGATAATATAATTGCTTACCCCAGCCGGACGGTAGATTACAAATACGGGGGGGCTACCTATTTTATTGTTTATAAAAACCTCATTGATCCTGCGAAAAATACAAAA
>JAATFO010000008.1 GCA_015655145.1 Enterobacterales bacterium
ATGGAGCAGATAGCGGCCCATTGCGAATTATAGGTGTCCTGGTTTTCCAGAACCATGCGAATTGCGCGCTGACGAACCTCAGGGGGAAAGCGGTTATGTTTTGTCATCCTGGTTACCTCTCTCAAAGCGTGTAGTCTCCAGGATTACCGGAGCGGTTCAGTTACGGACAACGGGGTGAGATCAGAAAACGCTATCGTGAAGGGCAGTAAGATCAACTGGGTGCATTGGGTCTGGTTACTAACGCAGTGGTACTGTGGAATACGCTTTATATGCAGGAAGCGTTGAGCTGGATCCGCAGTAATGGAGAAGAAACCGGGGATGAAGATATCGGCCGGTTATCCCCACTGATGCACGGGCATATCAATATGCTGGGGCATTATACGTTCACGCTACCGGAGGATATTCTGAAGGGAGAAATGAGGACATAAAACTTCAACTTAAACAATGAATTATTTCTTTAACGTACGTTTTCGTTCCATTGGCCCTCAACCCCTAACAAAGAGGCTGTGTTTGGCAGTAACAGTACTACCGAACACTTATCATCATAGCAGCAAATAAATAACAACAAATTCACAAAAGACGGCAATGTCGATGCCTGTCACTATCATTTTTTTGCCGTACCAATGCGGCTGATGGCACCTTATTCGGTAAAAATCATAAAATCGCCACAATCACTATTTGCATAAACATTCAGTTAAATGCATAATAATGTATGCTCCATTCAATTGGGGTCCCACATTTACTTTGATATCGGTAGCCTATGCGTAACCCATCAAAACAAGAAGATTTGGTTAAAGCCTTCAGGGCGTTGCTTAAGGAAGAGAAATTCAGTTCGCAGGGTGAAATCGTTATAGCATTACAAGATGAAGGATTTGACAATATTAACCAGTCCAAAGTCTCACGGATGCTGACCAAATTTGGGGCTGTGCGCACCCGCAACGCAAAAATGGAAATGGTGTATTGCCTGCCTGCAGAATTGGGCGTACCCACCACCACCAGCCCGCTGAAAAATCTGGTGCTGGATATTGACTACAATGACGCTCTGATTGTTATTCATACCAGTCCTGGCGCCGCACAATTAATTGCTCGTCTGCTCGATTCGCTGGGTAAAGCAGAAGGTATTCTCGGGACTATTGCTGGCGACGACACCATTTTTATTACCCCGGCACGCTCGTTTACCGTCAAACAGCTCTATGATGCTATCCTGGTGTTATTCGAACAGGAGCTATAACACACCTCAATGAAACCGGTGGTTAACCTGCCGGTTACCGTTCACTGACAATTTTCCAGCCCTCTGCCCCCCATCTGACTGATGTAGCCTGGCAATTCACGCCTTTTTTCGCCGGCAAACCACCTGTGCCGCAGGTTTATCTAAATCACTTCCCCTGCCAAACTGCCTCATCTTCATCGGATCTTCATGGTTATGCAAAACATGGTGTCTTAGTTATCCATCCGATTACCGACAAGTGAAATGCCACATGACGGAACCCCGCTGAAATGCTGCCGCCTTATCTACACGCTGTCTTATTTAGCATAAAATGCTACTAAAAGATGGCCGTATCATTCTCACGATCTAATTTTATGTTATTGGCAGTGTTATTCACCAGAAAATACAGCACAAATAGTCAAATTCAAATAGGTTATTGTTTTTACATAAATTTAACATCAAAAACGCTAAATATAAGCATTTTTTATAACGATGAGTTATTAAAAAATTATTTGCAGCCTAAAAATCACTAAAAATATTATTAGCAGGATATTAATTTCTTTGGTTATTAGATTTATACTTATTTCGTGATGGATATCACACTAAACAAAAAGATAAAAACAGAAGACGAGGAGATGTAGATGAACATTAAAACAACGATTACCACGATGAGCGTCCTGTCCATGCTGTCATTTGGTGCTTTTTCGGCAGAATCTGTCAATACAGAACAAGCACAAAAATTAACGCCGATTGGCACCATCACCGTGAGTGGTATCGACGGTTCACCCATGGTCATCAATCAGGCGCTATCTGACAAAGCTGATGCACAAGGCGCTCAGGCATATCGCATCATCGAAGCACACAATGACGGTAACTATCACGCTACCGCAGAAATTTATAAGTAATAAACCAACCGAGGAGGCTGTTACGCCCCCTGTAACCTGGTTATGAGGCTACTCACAGGTTGTTAATCACCATGAACATGAAGAGGTCAATGATGAATATTAAAACCATTATTGCAGCATTAAGTCTGTTTTCGCTGATGACATTCGGCGCTTCCGCCGCTGAATTAATCACCCATCAGCCCCCAGAAAATTTGCAACCCGCAGGGACCATTACCGTCAGTGGCGTAGGTGGATCACCGATGGATTATCGTGCATTGCTGTCACAAAAAGCCGATGCACAAGGCGCCCAGGCATACCGCATTATTGAAGCCCACACCGGCGATAGCTGGCACGTCACCGCTGAGCTGTATAAATCAGTTTGAAGCTTTCTCTTCTTCCTGTTGAAGTCCTTGTTACCACTGCCACTAAAAATGGAAGGGAACTGCTCGTCAGTTCCTTTCCCGTCTTGTCAGCCAAAACAATCAACAAGCCTGTTCTTTAGTTCCTCAGGATTTGCGCCCAACCACGACTAACGGTCGCCAGTTAATCGCTGACTGAAAGGGCCAGAAGGAGGAAAAAGGGTAACGCGCCACCACGTCTGTTGCCGATTAACCCTTAATCAGGGTGTTTTGATATTTCCTGAGCATGTCGACCAATCGTTTTACCGGTTCCATCACACTGTCTGGCGCATTATAGTGCTGCAGTTTTTCCTGATAAACATCAAACTCCCTGAGCAAGCGTTGATAGTAATAACGCCGTTTGTCATCACTGTGTGTGGCAATAACGTGATCAGCGGTAGAACGCAGTTGTTTATGCCAGGCGGAGAGATCGCCATTCACCGGGATTTCCGCACTACGTAAACGCTGATGGCCAATGATCAGCGTCAGTGCCAAACGGTATTTATCAATATCCCCCGGAAACAGATTCAACAGCAGGAACAATTGTTGATAGAGCGCCGGTAAATGGTTTTCATTGCGCCGCTGCGGGTTGGTGGTCAACGCTGACACAGCGGCATACATAAAGCGGTTGAGCAATGTCCGGCCGGTACGCGCCTTCGATTTATCACGGATCAACAAAATAACCGTGAGCGCCACAAAACATCCGATCAATTGCCCCAGAGCGCTATCAAGAAACATATTGATCTCAAACTGCATCGGATTATCGAGCACCAGAATATTCAATGTCCCGATAAAAGCACCGAGCGTACCAATTTGCCGTCGTTGAATAAAAATACCGGCGATAAAAGCCATAATGCCCAGCGCGATCGATAACAACAACATACTTTGCTGGGTTGCAGGCATGATAACGGTAAAATAAAGCGCCCCCAGCGGGATCGCCACACTCATGCCATAAAGGAAATCTTTCGCCATCATCAGCGGGTTGGGGGTACGCATTGCTAACGCTGTAATCACTGCCAGCATGACCATACAACCACTCCCTGATGTCCAGCCGGTATACAGCCAAAAAAGTGATCCCAGGGCTGTGGCGACAAAAGTACGAACGCCGTTGATCATCGCCTGATGCGTTTCCGCTGATCGCGCTTTCACGATCACTTCGCCGCTAAGTACATCCTCTTCAATGCGACTAATGCTGCTGTTGGTATGAATGCCTTTGAGCAGCAATAAATATTGTGTTGCCGTGCCCACCCAACTCACCAGGGTCACTGGCGTTCCTTTACTGCCGTTGCCGCTAATAACCCGCCGCATGACTTTCATGCATTTATGCACTTCCGTCACACTATTGACCTCTTTCTCAAACAAACTTCGATATTGCAGCGGAATATATTCGGGGCGGGAATTTTGAATCAGAAAGGTTTCACAGGCTTGGGTGATCAAGGTTAATGATAATGTGTTCAGTGTCTTCATCCGGCGATTGACATGTTGCCAGCGAGATGACTCCATCATCAAATGTCCACGCATCACATTGAGCGCGGTGGTGCGCCTTACCAGGCTTCCCCAGGCTTTATCAACCTCATTTTTATCGCCGTAAGCCACACAAAGTTGTAACAGTTTGTACTGACTCACCAACAGGGCATCTATTTCACGATCAATCTCTTTTTTGATAGTACGTGGTGAAAAGATTAAATCCGCCATAATGGCGGAGACAATACCAATGACAATTTCACTACAACGCTCAACCGCGAATTGGGGTGCCAGTAACGGTGAGCCGTTAGGAAAGGCATCAACACTGACGACAATAATCAATGCCGTATACCCTGCCAGGCCAAAGGCATAAGAGTTCTCAACCCGTATTAGCGAAGAGATCCAGACACAAACGCCCGCCCAGATACAACACAACAGCAACATCACCACTGGGGCGCGAATGGTGCTGATCATAATGGCCAGCGCCGCCAGGCAACCAATAAAAGTCCCGATGATACGTAATATGCCACGATGGCGCAGCGCGCCGGGCCAGGGATCGCCGCCCGCGACAAAGGCCGTCCCGCCCGCGACAATACCGGCGGTCATCACCGCCCAGCGGGGTGTTTCCAGATTAAAATGAAAACCAACAAACAACGCCAGCAAAATCGCACATGTCAGTTTTATCGGAAAACGCAGGCCATCAGACCACATCCGTCCCTTCACTTAACCAAACTCACGCAGGCGATGCAGTAATTGTCTCAGTAGTGATTGCGGTTCTTTTTTACGGTCCTCACGACCAGTAACGACTACGGTCGCCGTGGTGCCTGACGGGTAAAGATTGCCCGGTTGTTCATCAAGATGGATTTTGACCGGCACACGTTGCGCCAGCCGCACCCATTCCAGATTTGAATCAATGGTGGCCATGCCTTTGTTATCGACAGTACTGCTACTGTTGGTGACGCCCGCAGCGATAGAATCAACCGTGCCGCGTAACACATGATTGCTGCCTAAGGGAGTGATTTCGGCCCGATAGCCCGGTCTGATACCTTCCAGCTTCGTCTCTTCCATGTAGGCGGTGACATAAAATGAATGCTGTTTCACCAGCGCCACCGCCGTTGAACCGCGGGTAATAAATTCGCCGGTGTAGACGTTGAGATTTGTCACCCAACCATCAGCGGGCGCACGAATAATGGTACGATCCAGATCGAGTTTCGCTAAGTCACGTGTCGCCTCTGCTTTCGTCAACTGATGTTCCGTGGTTTGCAGATCGTTATTGGATTGATCAATCTCTTCACGCGACATAGCCTGGATACCAAGCTTATTACGGCGGGTGGCTTCACGACGTTTTTCGTTTACCACGGTTTGATAATACTCAACATCTGCTTCCGCTTCGGCCAAAGATTTCTGAAACCGTGGAATATCAATGGTGAACAAAACATCGCCTTTTTTCACCAGTTGATTATCGTGCACCGGAACATCGGTGATAAGACCGGTAACATCCGGTGCAATCGCAACAATATCAGCCGCAAATTTTGCATCACGCGTCCATGGCGATTCGGTATAAAACGCCCAGACACGAAAGATAATGATTGCCGCGATGATGACCAGTATTAGCGTAATGATATAACGTGCGATTTTTCTTATTAGAGCTTTCACTTATAACCTCAGACAAACAGACGAGATACCAGGTAAAACAGGCAGCAATAGAGCGCAGTATTAAATAGCGCCGGGTGCCAGACAAAATCATACAAACCACTGGGTGTTAGCACACTACGTACGAGCCAGAACAGCAGCAGCGATACTAAGATCACAAAGAATATGGGCGGAAAAGACAACCCAAATATGACGATAACCGGAAGCACACTCATCTCATGTCCTTAATCAAACTGTGCCAGACTTGCCCATCATGCCAAAACGATAATCCGCCCTGCGATAGCGGGAGTTTGCGCGCCACGGAGTGATGATAGTCCAGTGACTGAAACACCGTCAGACAAAATCAACCCCGCGGCTGAATGAATAATAGCTTATCATTACGTCGTTTTGACAAAAGACAAGCACTCCGGTGGTAACCCGGCAACACTATATTAACGCGCATAACGCTAAATTTTCTACCCAATGTGATATAAATCACTTTTAAGCCAGAGTTAATAATGGAAAGACTGAAAGGCATGTCCGTATTTGCCAGTGTGGTTCAACTGGGTTCTTTTACCGCTGCTGCTCGCCAGCTACAGATGAGCGTTTCCGCTGTCAGCCAGATTGTGGCAAAACTGGAAGATGAGTTACAGGTAAAACTACTGAATCGCAGCACCCGCAGCCTTGGTTTGACTGAGGCAGGCAGGATCTATTTTCAGGGTTGTCGGCGCATGCTCGCTGAGGCACAGCAAGTGCATGAACAACTTTACGCGTTTAACAATATGCCGATTGGCACTCTACGCATAGGCAGTTCTTCTACCATGGCGCAAAACGTACTGGCGACCATGACGGCAGAAATGTTACAGGAATACCCTGGTTTAACGGTCAATCTGGTGACCGGCATTCCAGCGCCCGATCTGATTTCCGGCGGGCTCGACGTGGTGATCCGTGTTGGTGCGTTGCAGGATTCCAGTCTGTTTTCTAAGCGGTTAGGTTCTATGCCGATGGTGGTCTGTGCCGCAAAACATTATCTGGAACACTATGGCGTGCCGGAGAAACCCACGGATATTGCGAACTTCTCCTGGCTTGAATACAGTGTTCGTCCCGACAATGATTTTGACCTGATCGCCCCAGAAGGGATCGCTACCCGCTTGTCGCCGCAAGGGCGTTTTGTCACTAACGACTCACAAACCCTGATCCGCTGGCTGAAGGCCGGCACCGGTATTGCGTATGTCCCATTAATGTGGGTGATTGAAGAGATCAATGCTGGCGAGATTGAGATATTATTCAGCCGCTATCAGTCCGACCCACGTCCGGTTTATGCGCTTTATACCGAAAAGGACAAGTTGCCGCTAAAAGTACAAGTGTGTATCGACTACCTGACAGAGTATTTCAGGAAGGTCGCGGATATTTATCATGAGCATCAGAAAGGCTGAACCACGCACAGGCCGGAAAACCGACCTGTGTTAATCAGGCAAAAGGCGCGCTAATTTACGCCGTCCCGCCTACCGTTAATTTATCCAGCTTCAGGGTTGGCTGCCCCACGCCGACCGGTACACTCTGCCCCTCTTTACCGCAAATGCCGACACCCTTATCCAGCGCCAGGTCGTTACCCACCATGGAAATCTGCTGCATTGCTTCGATCCCTGAACCGATCAACGTCGTGCCTTTCACCGGTTTAGTCACTTTGCCTTTTTCAATCAGATACGCTTCGGCAGTCGAAAACACAAACTTACCCGAGGTAATATCGACTTGTCCGCCACCAAAATTAGGTGCATACAAACCAAATTCCACACTTTCAATAATTTCCTGAGGCGTTGATTTCCCTGCCAACATATAGGTATTGGTCATACGCGGCATCGGCAAGTGTGCATAGGACTCGCGGCGGCCATTCCCTGTCGGCTTCATTCCCATCAGACGCGCATTAAGCTTATCCTGCATATAACCTTTAAGAATGCCGTTCTCAATCAAAACGTTGTATTGTCCCGGAACGCCTTCATCGTCAATCGCCAGCGAACCACGCAGCCCATCAAGGGTGCCATTATCAACCACCGTACAAAGCTCGGAAGCGACGAGTTTTCCCATCTGACCACTGAACACTGAGGTCCCGCGCCGATTGAAATCACCTTCCAGTCCATGCCCAACCGCTTCGTGCAACAACACGCCTGGCCAACCCGCACCCAGCACCACCGGTAATGAACTCGCTGGGGCGGCAACCGCCGACAGATTGACTAATGCCATACGAACTGCTTCACGCGCCCATCGTTCCGCACGTACTTCACCCGCTTCATCCTCAAGGAAAAACGTATAACCGCTACGTCCGCCGCCACCGCTTGAGCCACGTTCGCGTTGTCCATCTTCTTCTACCTGAACACTGATAGAAAGACGCACCAATGGGCGCACATCCGCCGCCAGTGTGCCGTCAGTCGCCGCCACCAGCACCATTTCGTAAACGCCACTCAGGCTGGCGGTCACTTCCTGTACGCGTTTATCTGCTGCCCGCGCTGCACTGTCGACCCGATGTAACAGGGCAATTTTTTCTTCACGCGACAAGCTTTGTAATGGATCTATTGCCGGGTAAAGCGCGCGATTAACCGTGGCCGATAATGTATGCGCTTTCCCGTTACCCTGCTCGCGCACAATACTGCGTGCCGCCGTGGCACTTTGCGTCAACGCATTTAGCGTGATTTGGTCGGCATAGGCAAAACCCGTTTTTTCACCACTCACCGCCCGCACACCAACACCTTGATCAATATTGTAAGACCCTTCTTTTATGATACGGTCTTCCAGCACCCAGGACTCATGGTAGCTGGACTGGAAATAGAGATCGGCATAATCCAGTCGACGTTCTGAAAGCTGCCCAAGTAGGGAAAAAAGATCCTGCTGATGAATATTGTTAGCAGTTAGTAAATACTCACTTACCAGATTCAGACTCATCGTTTCTCACTCATTCTGTGACCATATAGGTATAGCCTGCGGTAATTCAGCAGCGGCGTCAAATTCACTTCGCACTCTTTTCACGTGGCTTACGCAGCACTTCATTGATTTCTGGCTTATCGATCGGCCCGCTGATGTGATAACGCAGTACCGATATTTTGTTCCATAACGGGCCCAGCACCTGACTGGCGGCAAACATCGCCGCGCCAACCACCGGATTAACGACAAAGGCCGCAGCAACACCCACCGTGGCGGAGATTTCCGGCGCGACGACCGCTTCCATATCAATCTGACGCTGCACTAAATCCACTTTGCCTTTCATGGCGATGTCCGCTTCCAGCCCATCCACCAGCAGATTATCCGTCCGTATCACGCCTTCATTGATCCAGGCGGTACCATTGATGGAATCAAAATAGAACCCTTCGCCAAACGTATCGTTAAAATCGAAACGTAATTTACGCAGCAATGCGTCAAAACTGAACAGACGCAATAACTGTCCAGCACGCCCGGTACTCACATCGGCGATTTGTCCTTTACCAAAATGGCTTTTGAGCACCCCACTGAGGGTGCTTTCTGAAGGCTGCCATGGCGCGGAACGCCAGTGAAGATCGTACTCAATCGCAAAAGGAGCATCACGCAGCGGCGTATTGACCCCAAACCAGTTGGTCGCATGGTTGATATTATCGCCACTCAGTTTTCCCTTGAGCGATGTGCGCTGTTCGCCCGGACGATTAACCCACTCACCATTAATGGTGAGATGCGAGCTGGCAGTCTCCACCTGGCCGTTAGTAAGTACTAACGTATCATTGTGGGGCGTCAGATCCGCACGCATACGTCCGAAATTTTGTCCACGTAACCAGCATTCATCACAGGTTAACTGCAACGATGGCCAACGGCTGAAGGTGATATCTGAGCGCTCAGCCGGTACAGATGACGTCGCCAGCAAGGCGTTTGTTTGCCATTGCGGATTGTAATAAAGGTATTTCAGATGAGCCAACCAGGGAGCATTGCCAGGCATGCTCAAGGTTCCTTTGATTTCGTGCCCGTTAAGCTGAACCTGCATGCCGCCTGATATCGTCTGGCTCAGCGTAGCGTCAATGGTGTGCCATTGCTGTCCTGCCAGGGTTAGCATCGGGGTGCGCAGTGTGATAGCGCCAGGCAGATAAGCCATCTCTCCCTTGCCTCCACTGGCGCCAGCCAGCAACTCCAGCCATGCATTACCATCCAGCGGCGGCAAATTCAGTATCATGCCAGGCGTCTGTGGCAAACCGGGGAGAGTTTTACTGTCATTAACCCAGATTCCGCGATCCAGACGCAATTGTTTACCCGGTAGCCAGCGGCTGTTAAAACGGTGCTGATTACCCACCACACCGCTCAGGTCAACATGGTTAAGATCACCTTTGGCATTAACGCTCACCGCCATTGCCTGACCACTGCGTTTATCCAACGGAGACGGTAAGTGACTACTTACTTCCTTCAAATCACCGTTGAGATTAGCCTCATATTGCACGCTGCCCTTATTGGGTAAGGTAATGTCCAGTTGACTCTGCCAGGCCAGATTGCCGCTCACATTACGGGTAATCTCTGCCGGCATCATGGTCAGTTTTTCTGGCTGCCAGTGACCCTGTAATGCCACACCGATTTTATAATCCGTTGGATTTTCCTGAGTATTAAAAGCAACAGTAATGGGTTGTGCTAACCAGTTGGCTTGCAACTCATCACTTGTCAGATTGCCATTGTCGTAGCGGAAATGACCCGAAAGTTGTGCCAGTGTTACATTAATCGGCTTGATAAACAGACGATTATCTTTCAGCGCCACATCACCGCTGGCCCGTACCTGTTTACCATTCAGCGGAATATCGAGTTTTAGATGCCCCTGCGTATTGCCACCGATCTGCAGGTCCATCAGGGCAGCGCCCAGTGTAGGTTTTAACGGTGTCTGCGCGAAATAATCCGCGATATCCTGCCCGTCGCCGCTAATATCGCCGTCAATAATCAGTTTCTCTTTGAGGTAGTCGGGGATAACTGCGCTAATGTTGTTCGCCTGTACCTTGCCCAGCATCGCCTGCGGTGCCTGCATCCACAAGCCATCATTGATGAAATCCAGGTCGATCGCTAAGTCGTTGATGGACGGCCAACCTGGCTGGAAGGCATATGTCGCTTTGCGTAATGGCACCGATACCTCAAACATTCCCTCATTATGTTTGAACGGAAACTGTTCAGGATTGCCAGCAAACAATAACGTCGCATTTTCGACTTCCCCGCCTTTAATCGCACCACTCAGATATTCAGTCAGTGCATGGCCCATGAGGGGCTCAGGGAAGTAGCGCCAGGCATCGCCCGCGTTAGTCACATTGATACCGGCAAGAATATCAAGCCGGGGCGGTTTATTTTTCGCCTGACTGAAACCGAAATCACCACGGACCCAAAGTGAACGTGCGTTGATATCAATCTGTTTACCCGACAGCATCAAACCTTCATCACTGTTTTTCCAGTCAAGGGTGCCGGTTGCATGATCAATATCCAGCGGTGCACGGAAAAAGGTGCCACCATCCACGCTATTATGGCTCAGATTAACATCAAGCCGTCCTTGCTTCATGCTGCCAAACAGGCGGCCATTAACGTGTTCCATAGCCGGTAAAGCGCGCCAGTGCTGCCAGTTCAGGTTTTGCCATTGAGCCTGAAAACGCGTTTGTTCGGGTTGCTTTAGTGGAATATCCAGCGCCAGTGCCTGTAACAACCCACGCGGTTGTAACCCGCGCCAGTTATCCAGCAATTGCGGCGGCAAATGAGAAAACAGCGGCATCAGCGGGGTAAGGAGTTGTAAATCCAACTGCGTCGCGCGAAGACGAAGCTCCTGGTTATGATCCGGCCCCAGTGAGCCGTCATCCGCTTGTTGCCACAATAATGAAAAATGACCACTGGGCCACGCCTTGCCATCGGTACGCAGGCGCGTTTGCGGTACGCGCATCATCCAGCCGCCGTTAAAACGAGCAAGGTGTGCGGTCAGGTTATCAACCTCCAGAGAATGTTCCTGCTGATCACCTTGCCAACTGCCCCCCCCCTTTTTCAGCCAGATGTCGCCATCGTAAATATTGCCCTCTTGCAGAGAGACCCAGGCAGCCAGGCTAAAATGCGCTCGTTTCAGGGTGGTGTTGTCACGCATCCACTGACCAAGCCAGGGTTTTACATCCACATCATCAGCTTGCATCCAGATTCGCCCGGTATCGAGCAACCCATTTTCATCACCAAGATCCAGACGAACCTGCACCACGCCATGTTGTCCGGTCAGGCTGGACAAACTGACTTCGCCTTGTGCCCGGTGGCGTTTTTTTTCATTCAGCCAGGTCAGTTTCGGGATGGCCAGTTCAGCACGCTGACCAGAAGGCGTAAGAAAACTGATTTGGCTGTCACGCAAATCGAAATGGTCAAACTGACGAAAAAACAAGTCGTTAAGCTGATCAACTTTGAATGTATTGTTTTGTTTTTCACTGTCGAACAATGGGGTATTCGTCGTGAGACGGAGTTGCCAGAATGTCAGGTCGCGGAATTGCCAGCGCGCATGTAACAGCGATTGCCAGATGTCCAGCGCCAGCGTGACACGATCTATGCGCAATGTTCCGCCATCTTTAAGGCCCACACTAACATCTCGCGCTTCCAGCATCGGGCCGAAATTCGCCCATTGCCCATGCAAAACACTGGCATCAATCGGGCGCGCAACCATCGAAGAGAGAGAATGAAGAAGGCTGGCGCGGTAATGATTCATGTACGGCATCACCAACCGTAAGCCGCTAACCAGTAACGCAACGATGACGATTATCGCTACGCCCACCATTAACAGGATCCTCGGCAATCGCCTCACACTCCACTCCTTGTCTTCCGCATAAAACGGAGGGTTCGTTCGCTAAATCTCTTTATCACGTCATGATCGGTTTCAGAAAAGGGAAATTATACGTTGTTTATACATTACATCATTCGATTCGCGGGAAGGCGGCAACCAGGCTGAGTCCCCGAAAACTGACTGGCATCAAGTGTCCGGAGTAAGCAACAAATCTGCCTGGAACAGATTTAATACTACTTACGGCGGTCCCGGAGGGACAAATTTCTGTGCGAAACCGGTTAACCATGCAACACACATGCTACGCGCAGTATGACCAGTATACCTTAAATAAAAACGCATTCTCGCAGAGAAATGGCCGGGGGAGCGCCATTTTTTATAACGACGTTTTACATCATGACCACATCAAATTGCTCTTGCGTATAGAGCGGCTCAACATGGACTTTAACCTGTTTACCCACAAATATTTCCACTTCAGCCAGCGCGTGTGATTCTTCGCTTTTCAACGCTTCTCCCACGCTGGGCGAAACATAGACCAAAAAGTGGTCGCTATCGTAGGCATGATACACACGAACAATCTCGCGCATGATTTCATAACACACGGTTTCCACCGTTTTCAGCGTGCCGCGTCCTCGACATACTGGGCAATCCTGACATAACACATGCTCAATGCTCTCACGAGTACGCTTGCGCGTCATCTCCACCAACCCCAGGGCAGAGAAACCATTGATCCCGGTTTTGACCCGATCTTTACTCAGCGCAGTTTCTAATGAGTGCAACACCCGACGGCGATGATCCTCATTACTCATATCAATGAAATCGATAATGATGATACCACCAAGATTGCGCAGACGCAGTTGCCGGGCGACCGCCTGTGTCGCTTCAATGTTGGTATTGAAGATGGTTTCATCGAGATTACGGTGCCCGACAAAGGCGCCGGTATTAATATCAATCGTGGTCATCGCTTCGGTTTGATCAATGATCAAATAACCACCGGACTTCAGCTCAACTTTTCTGTCGAGCGAACGCTGAATTTCATTTTCGACATCATAAAGATCGAAAATCGGTTGTTTACCGTTGTAATGCTCCAGCTTAGCCGCCATTTCCGGAATATATTCCGAAGTAAACTCAAGCAGAAGTTCGTACGTCAGGCGCGAATCAACACGGATGCGATCCAGTGCGGCGCCAGCAAAATCACGCAATATCCGTTGTGCCAGCGCCAGTTCGCCATACAGGCGACACCGGGTTTGATTGCGTTTTTTGCGCTCGGTAACTTTTGTCCACAAACGTTTCAGAAATGCAGCATCCTGCGCCAGCTCTTCTTCACCAATGCCTTCTGCCGCCGTGCGGATGATAAACCCGCCGAGTTCATCACAATATTCGGAGACTACGGCCTTTAACCGTTCACGTTCCGTTTCGCTCTCAATGCGTTGCGAAACACCGACATGTGAAGCGCCGGGCATAAATACCAGGTAGCGTGACGGTAAGGTAATATCCGTCGTCAGGCGAGCGCCTTTTGTCCCTAAAGGATCCTTCACCACCTGAACCATCAGGTCTTGCCCCTGTCGCACCAGCTCAGCAATATCACGTACGCTAAAGTTTTTTTGTTCTTCACCCGCAACACATTCCGTATGCGGCATAATATCGGAAGCATGTAAAAATGCGGCTTTATCCAGCCCGATATCAACAAACGCGGCCTGCATCCCGGGTAACACCCGACTGACTCGCCCTTTATAGATATTGCCGACAATGCCGCGACGTGCTTCGCGTTCTATGTGGATCTCCTGCAAGATACCACCGTCGATATAAGCCACGCGCGTCTCAGAAGGGGTGACGTTAACCAGTAATTCAGCCGCCATCTTGTCCTCTCATTTCACGCAGCAATTGAAACTGACTGAATAACTCCGTTGTTTCAACCAACGGTAAGCCAACAACCGCATGATAGCTGCCATTAATTTTTCTGACAAAGCTCCCGCCTGTGCCTTGAATGCCATAGGCGCCCGCTTTATCCATCGGTTCTCCACTGGCAACGTAATCCATGATCTCATCGGCTGTCAGAAGACGAAAAGTCACTTCCGTGGTAACCAGACACGTCAGGATGTGCTGGTGATCCGCCAGGGCTACTGCAGTCATCACCTGATGGGTTACCCCGGAAAGCGCGGCCAGCATGTCACAAGCCTGCTGTTTATTACGCGGTTTTTCCATCACCTCACCATTAAGCACCACTATCGTATCCGCCCCCAACAC
The DNA here is from genome assembly GCA_015655145.1 of Enterobacterales bacterium. Classification (GTDB taxonomy): domain Bacteria; phylum Pseudomonadota; class Gammaproteobacteria; order Enterobacterales; family Enterobacteriaceae; genus JAATFO01. The sequence goes on from JAATFO010000008.1 coordinate 14,608, forward strand.
AGGCAAATCTTTTTCAGCGATTGTCACACCTGCCCGTGCTTTTTCGCCGGCCAGCCGTTGCACATAGTGCGCTGCCGCTTCAGCGTCGCGCCGTTGCTCAGCAACATCCACGACGAGACGTTCAAAACTCAGGCCAAGCTGCGTCAACAGTTCATGCCGACGAGGTGAACCTGATGCAAGATAGAGGGATAACATAATTGTCCTTACTGAACAGCGAATTGACGACGGATTTTTCTCATCAATAAAAATAGCCAGGGCCACAGAATACCGTCAACAACGCTGCTCCAGAAAATTTCGGGTCTGAATGAAACATTTGTCACTAAAAATTCAGCCCAAAAAACAATGACATCCATAGTCAATGATAGCACCATAACCATTAATGCCTGTTGCCACAATGCCAGGTTACGGAAAAGTTGAAATTTAAATGCGACTAAATAGGCAATAACACTCAGCGCCAGTGCACGTACGCCCAGCGTGGAACCGGAGATGAGGTCCATAATGCCCCCCATGAGAAAACCGTTCCCCACATTGACACGATGTGGCAACGCCAGTACCCAGTAGATAAGGATTAACATTAACCAGGAGGGCCGGAAGATATAGATTTGAGCTGGCCATGGCATCACTTGCAGCACCAGCGCAATAAGAAAGGAGAGCCAAATTACCCAGCGCCCATGGCTGCGATAGTTACTCAAGGCCGGTCTCCACGGGCGGGCAACGGATGAGTGGTTACCGGCCCCGCAGGAGGCGCGCCGCTGTTTTGTGACGGGCCGCTGTTGGGCGCAGCCGCAGGTGCCGGCGGACCTGTATTCACCGTCGGCGTCAAAACTTGTGGCATCATTTGCATCAGACGTTCATTGGCAACCCGATGCACCTCACCTGGCGCCATTGGCATTTCGCCATTGCGATCGGCTCCCCAGAGGAGTAACAAATAACGCAAACGCTGTAAGCCTGCCGTCGGGCGTGCCTGGATCACCGTAAAAGCACGCTGTGTATCCACCTTCACCGATGAAACAACCGCCACGGGGTAACCTTCGGGGAAACGCCCGCCAAGGCCCGACGTTACCAGCACATCGCCAACGCGAATATCGGTATTGCCTGGCAGGTGTTCAAGTTGCAGTTCTTCGGTACAGCCATTGCCTGCGGCAATAACCCGAATATCGTTACGCAGGACCTGAATGGGTAATGCATGAGAGGCATCGCAAATCAGTAAAACCCGGCTGGTGAGCTTACCCACGGCAATAACCTGGCCGACGACGCCTTTATCACTGATCACCGGCTGACCTTCATAAACACCGCTGGCGCTGCCCTTATCAATCACCACCTGATCAGTGTATGGATCAGTACCGGTGGATATCACCTGGGTCACCATTTTGTGTTCATCCTGGCGCAGCGGAGAACCAAGCAGCTCACGCAGACGCGCATTCTCCTGCTTATATTGACTCAACATCAGCAGTTCACTGTTCTTCAGGATGAGTTCACGGTGTAGTGCTTTATTCTCCAGCTCGACTTGCTGGCGGGAAGCCAGTGTTTCTGAAAAGCTGTCCAGAATTTTTTGTGGTCCGTTGGACAGAAAATAGAATGGACTCACCGCTGTGTCCATGTAGTTGCGGATCTGGGTAAATGAACCCATACGGTTATCGGCAATAATAATGCCAATGGCAGCAACAATCGCCAAAAAAAGGCGCAGTTGCAGGGAGGGCCCCCTGCTAAAAATTGGCTTCATAAACTCTGCGTATTCCCCGACGACAAGAAAAGGGAGTGATGGTTTTGCCCAACGCGCCCTTGTCTCAGGCAGATTATTCTTCGCTGAACAAATCGCCGCCATGCATGTCGATCATTTCCAACGCTTTCCCACCGCCGCGCGCAACGCAAGTCAGCGGATCTTCTGCAACCACCACGGGAATGCCGGTCTCTTCCATCAGCAGGCGATCCAGGTTGCGCAACAATGCACCACCACCGGTGAGTACCATGCCGCGTTCTGAAATGTCGGACGCCAGTTCTGGTGGGCATTGTTCCAGCGCCACCATCACCGCACTCACGATACCCGTCAGAGGTTCCTGCAATGCTTCAAGGATCTCATTAGAATTCAAGGTGAAACCACGCGGCACACCTTCTGCCAGGTTACGACCGCGCACTTCAATTTCACGCACCTCATCGCCCGGGTAGGCAGAACCAATCTCATGCTTGATACGCTCAGCGGTAGCTTCGCCAATCAGCGAACCATAGTTCCGACGGACATAGTTAATAATCGCTTCATCGAAACGATCACCACCAATACGGACAGAAGAAGAATAGACCACACCGTTAAGTGAAATCACCGCCACTTCGGTAGTACCGCCACCAATATCCACCACCATAGAGCCAGTGGCTTCTGATACCGGCAACCCGGCGCCAATTGCAGCGGCCATAGGTTCTTCAATTAAAAAAACCTCTCGCGCCCCCGCACCTTGTGCCGATTCACGAATGGCCCGACGTTCAACCTGAGTCGCACCGACCGGAACACAAACCAGCACGCGCGGACTAGGCCGCATAAAGCTGTTGCTGTGAACCTGCTTGATAAAATGCTGCAGCATTTTCTCAGTCACAAAAAAGTCGGCGATTACGCCATCTTTCATCGGCCGAATAGCCGCGATATTGCCTGGCGTTCGACCCAACATCTGTTTAGCGTCATGGCCGACCGCCGCTACGCTCTTGGGAGAACCTGCACGATCCTGACGGATAGCAACGACGGAGGGCTCATTCAATACAATGCCCTGTCCCTTCACGTAAATCAGGGTATTCGCAGTACCCAAGTCAATGGACAAGTCGTTGGAAAACATGCCACGAAATTTTTTAAACATACTAAAGGATAATCCTGCAAGCTGGGGGCGGAAAACAAAATCCGCTTACTTTACCAACCACGCGAAGCCGCCACAAGGCGAAAAAACGGTCTACTTCGGTGGAAAATTGCGCTATCTCGCGCTGGTTACAAGGCAACAAAAGCAAAGTAACAAGATACCGTCTGAACATCGGCACGCTGGCAAGCGGACATAACAAGCATAAAATTTAACATTCCAGTTGCTCACTGGCTTGCCAATGAGCCCCTTTACCGACACGACAACCACGCCGTTATTCTACGTGAAATCCCCGCTCACTGCAGACTAATCACACACTTTTACGAATATTTTTTCACGCCGCTGTTTACGGGCTGCGAACCAGCAAAAAAATCACCCTGCCCACCGGAGACACCCAAGCTGGACAATGTTTGCCACTCTATTTTACTGTGCACGCCCGTTGCAAATACTTGTGCTGATGTCGTCTTACAGACTTCAAGCAAACTTTGTACGAACAACTGATTTTCCGTACGCCGATCAATATTACGCACCAGGCCCGGATGAAGTTTAATCAGTTCAATGTCAAACTGCTTAATATAAGCAGTACTGACCACTGTCAATCCCGCCTGATTGACGGCAACCCGGCAACCAAAACCATGCAGCAGACGGAATACCGCGGGTAAACGATTGAGATGTTGACACACATTTGCTTCTGCAAGTTCAAATAAAAAACGCTTTCTTTGCAATTTAGTGCATTGCAACAGCACATCACGTAACCAGTTAAGAAAAGGTCGGTGCAACAATGCGTCGATAGTCACTGGTAAGGCGAGGGTTTCTTCTGGCCACATGTCTAATAAAGCGACAATTCGCGTTATCATTTGTCGATCATACGCCTCTGCTAACCCTAATTGCTGCACCAGAGGCATAAACTCCGCAGCCAACAATTCTTTATCACCATCCCAAATCCGGGGCCGCATTTCACGATGGTGTATTTTACCTTCATGGGTCATTGCGGGTTTCTGATACAACCGGGGTCCACCCCGATGGAGTGTTTGTTCCAGTAACGTACGCCATTTTACACTGCCACGCCGTTTGCCACTGTCATTACCTGTCCCTACCGACCAGGTGTTTCCTCCCTGTAAGGCGGCATGCCGCGTCGCCAGTTCGACATGCTCCATGACCTGCTGGGTGTTTTGTCCTCCGTGCCAGGCCGTAATACCGATATGGATCATATCTTGCCGATCCACCATTTGTGTCGGCGGCAACGAATCAACCGCATTGATCAATTGGGATGCTATGCTGTCCGCATCCTGCAACGTTTGGTGCGGCAATAATACGGCAAAATCACTGCGAAAATAACGCGCCAACAGTGCGCCAGGATAGCGCATGACAAATGTCGATAACATGTTGACCAACGCAAATAAATAATCTTGTACGGCTTGATAGCCCCAACTGTCGCGCAATGTGTCAAAGTCTGGCAGCCGTATCATCATGACCACGCCATGCGTACTGATATTCTCCGGATCTTCAAGCAGTGTCGCCAACTGGTTATCGAAAAACAGTCGGTTATGCAGCCCGGTTTTCGCATCCTGCGCGGCAAACGCACGAATTAACGTATCAATCCGCGTGCGCTGTTCCCCGGCTTCCTGCAGATCCCCCAGTAACAGATCGATAGCGCTGCTGGCTTTACGTGGCCACTCATGAATTGAACCGCGTTCCACACTGATACGTTCACCTTTGATGATTTTCGCCGCCCGCACTTCAAGCCTTTCCATCCCGGTTAACTGACGGTAAAGCCAGCGGTGAGTCAGGAAAATCAGAATGGACATAACAACAGTAACCAACAGAATGGCGGCAATGGTCGAGGTCCCCAAATAGGAGCGAAACCAAGTGGTTGCGGGATCAATCACCACGACGTGAACACGGAGCCCAGGGTGTTGCAACAAATCGATGTCATACTGACGAAAACGGTTGGGCGCATCGTCAATCAACGCTTGTTGATGACGGGAAAGGGCAAGCAACGCGCGGTGTTGGTTGTGAATCTCCACACGCTCAATATTCAGCAGTGGCATGATATTGGTCAGCCAGGGCTCAAATTGCGTAATAGTTTGCCCAAGCAATGCCTGATCAATGCCGGTGCTGAGTGTTTGTACCCGTCGTTCGGCATGTTCGTTGCTGAGATAAAAAAAACTGAACGCACAACCGACTAACATTAATAGCATTGCCAGTGCGCTCAGTAAGGTGATAAACGCAGACAGTTTGGTGGTTAATCGCATCCCTGTGCCTTTTAGCTGCGGTGAGTAAAAATATCATCCACATTCGGAAACGTGATGACAGGTATCTGGCATTATTTTATCCCGGCTCAATTATCGCCGAAGTTTGGCGAGTATAGTCGCAAGATATCTATTTTACCGGATATCAACCCACTTTCAGGAGATTCCCATGCAAGTATTACTGCTTGAGCAAGACGATGGTAAAACCCGGGCCGCTGTCACCGACGTTGATCGCACGGCGTTACCTGCAGGCAATGTCACGGTTGATGTGGCATGGTCAGGCATCAATTACAAAGATGCGTTGGCGATTACCGGCAAGGGAAAAATCATACGTCACTTTCCCATGGTCCCCGGGATCGATTTTGCCGGCACCGTACATCACAGCGAAGATCCACGCTTCCATGCAGGACAATCTGTATTGTTGACTGGCTGGGGCGTCGGCGAAAACCACTGGGGTGGGCTGGCGGAACAGGCACGTGTCAATGGTGACTGGCTGCTCCCTATACCGGAGGGGCTGGATGGACGTAAAGCGATGATTATTGGCACCGCCGGGCTGACCGCGATGCTGTGTGTCATGGCGCTGGAAGACGGCGGCCTCACCCCGGCAGGCGGCGAAATACTGGTGACCGGCGCCAGCGGCGGCGTGGGCAGCACCGCCATTGCCTTGCTCAGCGCGTTAGGTTACCACGTGACAGCGGTGAGTGGTCGGGAAAGCACCCATGCGTATCTGCGGCAACTGGGGGCCCGGGCTATTTTGCCGCGGAGTGCGTTTACTGGCGATACTCGCCCACTGGAAAAACAACGCTGGGCCGGGGCGATCGATACCGTGGGCGATCAGGTGCTGGCCAGTGTCTTAGCGCAAATGTGTTATTTTGGCGTGGTCGCCGCCTGTGGTCTTGCGGGAGGGATTACCCTGCCGACCACCGTTATGCCTTTTATTCTGCGCAATGTGCGTTTACAAGGCGTGGATTCAGTGGTTGCGCCGGCGGAAAAACGCATTGAGGCCTGGAAACGGCTGGCCAAAATCCTGCCTCCCGCCTTTTATCAACAGGCGAGCCAGGAGGTGCCGTTGAGCGGAACCATTGAGGCCGCACACCGGTTACTGAATAATGGCGGTACCGGACATACCTTAGTCAAAGTACAATAGCGCATTACAGCCGCACAACGTCCCTGAATATGTCGCGCCCCCTCACTGAAGATCCATACTTTGTTTGCCGACATGCGCAGGGCTATCCCTGATATCTGCGAAGAAACTTCGCAGATAAGATCACTATTTAGCTGCGAATTGCAACGATATCGTTATAATGCCCGGCTTTAGTTGTCTGGAGCACCTGATTTCATCTTGAAAGGTGACAAATGGATTTCAGCGAGGTATTTTACGCGATACCTCAATTATTGCAGGAGATGGCAGCAAGATGACCCACAACTTTCACATTCTGCTTTTGAATGGGCCCAACCTCAATCTTCTTGGCACTCGAGAACCTGAAAAATACGGGAAGACCACGTTAGCCGAGATCGTTAGCGACCTGACCTCACAGGCGGATGCACTAAAAGTGAAACTGAGTCATCTCCAGTCCAATGCTGAACATACCTTGATTGATCGCATTCATGAAGCCAGGGGGAATGTTGATTATATCATTATCAACCCGGCGGCCTTCACGCATACCAGCATTGCGCTACGCGATGCGTTGCTGGCGGTGAGTATCCCATTTATTGAAGTGCATCTCTCCAACGTACATGCCCGCGAGCCTTTTCGCCATCACTCATGGCTGTCCGATATTTCAGCCGGCGTGATCTGCGGATTGGGCGTCGACGGATATTGCTGGGCTTTACAGACGGCGGTAAAACGCCTGTCACATTAAAATTAAACAGAGTACGGAACCACACTCATGGATATTCGTAAGATAAAAAAACTGATCGAACTGGTTGAAGAATCCGGTATTTCTGAACTTGAAATTTCCGAAGGCGAAGAGTCAGTACGTATTAGCCGTGCCCCCGCCAATATGGGCTACCCGGTAATGCAACAGGCTTATGCCGTCCCGGCAGCACAGCCTGTTCCGGCTAATGCGACAGCCGCTCCGGCCGCTCCTGCTGTCGCAGCACCTGCTGAAATCAGTGGTCACATTGTGCGCTCACCCATGGTCGGAACCTTCTATCGTACGCCGAGCCCGGATGCAAAAGCATTTGCCGAAGTCGGTCAGAAAGTTAATGCTGGCGACACATTGTGTATTGTTGAAGCGATGAAAATGATGAACCAAATCGAAGCCGACAAATCTGGCGTGGTAAAAGCGATTCTGGTCGAAAATGGTCAGCCGGTTGAATTTGACGAGCCGCTGGTTATCATCGAATAACGAGGCGAACCATGCTGGATAAAATTGTAATTGCTAATCGTGGTGAAATTGCGCTACGTATTCTGCGTGCCTGTAAAGAACTGGGCATTAAAACTGTTGCCGTGCACTCGACGGCGGATCGTGATCTGAAACATGTGCTGCTGGCCGATGAAACCGTTTGTATCGGCCCGGCCCCTTCCGTTAAGAGCTACCTGAACATTCCGGCGATAATTTCTGCGGCTGAAATTACCGGGGCGGTTGCCATTCATCCCGGTTACGGCTTCCTTTCTGAAAATGCCGATTTTGCCGAGCAGGTTGAACGTTCCGGCTTTATTTTCATCGGTCCGAAAGCCGAAACCATTCGCCTGATGGGTGACAAAGTTTCAGCGATCAATGCGATGAAAAAAGCAGGAGTGCCTTGTGTACCCGGTTCAGATGGCCCGCTCAACGATGATACCGAAAAAAACCTCGCCTTCAGCAAACGCATTGGCTATCCGGTGATAATCAAAGCATCTGGCGGCGGCGGCGGGCGTGGTATGCGCGTCGTGCGTAACGACAAAGAGCTGGAACAGGCCATCAGTATGACGCGCGCGGAAGCGAAAGCCGCGTTCAATAACGACATGGTCTACATGGAGAAGTACCTGGAGAATCCACGTCACATCGAAATCCAGGTGCTGGCGGATGGCCAGGGCCATGCCATTTACCTCGCTGAACGTGATTGCTCCATGCAACGTCGCCACCAAAAAGTGGTTGAAGAAGCGCCAGCGCCCGGCATTACCAGTGAAATGCGTCGGTTTATCGGTGAACGCTGTACCAAAGCCTGTATTGATATCGGTTATCGCGGTGCCGGCACGTTCGAGTTTCTGTATGAAAATGGTGAGTTCTACTTTATTGAAATGAACACCCGCATTCAGGTTGAGCACCCGGTTACCGAGATGATCACCGGCATTGATTTGATCAAAGCGCAGTTACGTATTGCGGCGGGTCAGCCATTGTCGATAAAGCAAGAAGATGTGGTGGTCAGAGGCCATGCGGTTGAATGCCGCATCAACGCCGAAGATCCTAATACCTTCCTGCCAAGCCCGGGGAAAATCACGCGTTTCCATGCGCCAGGCGGGTTTGGCGTGCGTTGGGAGTCACATATTTATGCCGGCTATACTGTGCCGCCCTATTATGACTCCATGATTGGCAAACTGATCACTTACGGCGAGAACCGTGACGCGGCAATTGCCGCATGAAAAATGCGCTGAATGAGTTGATTATCGACGGCATCAAAACCAATATCGATCTGCAGATTAAAATCATGTCAGACGAAAACTTCCAGCACGGTGGTACCAATATCCACTATCTGGAAAAGAAACTCGGGCTGCAAGAGAAGTAATGACCGCCTGCAAGCGTTTAAGGCCGGCTTGTCCGGCCTTTTATCTTTGTATGGCGTAACCCGTTAAGGTTGAATTATGGATGCGCGTTTTATCCAGGCCCATAAAGAGGCTCGCTGGTCACTGTTTTTGGCAATCGCTTATCTTGTCGCCTGGGCGCTGAGCGCCTGGTCAGGCGGCAATAATCCGGGTTTCACTGGCTTACCGTATTGGTTTGAGCTTTCCTGTCTGTTTGTCCCCGCACTGTTTAGTGTGCTCTGCTGGCTGATGATCCGTCTGCTGTTCCGTGATATGCCGCTGGAGGATGAAGATGGTCGCTGAAATTATCCTGCCGCTACTCGGCTATTTGCTGCTCATTGCCGCACTCTCTGTCTACGCGATGCGTAAACGCCGGGAAGGCAGCTTCCTCAATGAATATTTCCTTGGCGGACGCTCAATGGGCGGTTTTGTGTTGGCGATGACCCTCACCACTACCTATATCAGCGCCAGCTCCTTTATCGGCGGCCCCGGCGCCGCGTATAAATACGGCCTTGGCTGGGTACTACTGGCCATGGTGCAGGTACCGACGGTCTGGCTATCTCTCGGCGTTCTCGGCAAGAAATTCGCCATTCTTGCACGTCGCTATAATGCCGTCACACTGAATGACATGCTGTATGCACGTTATCGCAGCCCGCTCTTAGTCTGGCTGGCCAGTCTGAGTTTACTGGTGGCTTTTATCGGCGCCATGACCGTGCAATTTATTGGCGGCGCACGCTTGCTGGAAACCGCTGCCGGTGTGCCTTATGATTCCGGGCTGTTGATTTTTGGTGGTACGGTGGCGCTCTATACCGCTTTTGGTGGTTTTCGCGCCAGTGTACTGAATGATGCCATGCAAGGTCTGGTGATGCTGATTGGCACCTTTCTGCTGTTGTTTGCGGTGATACATGCCGCGGGTGGCATGCATGTCGCCATCGATAAATTACAGCATATCGATCCGCGCCTGGTATCGCCGCAAGGCGTAGATAACATCATAAATCCCGCGTTCCTTGCCTCTTTCTCGGTACTGGTCTGTTTTGGCGTCATCGGCCTGCCGCATACCGCGGTACGCTGCATCTCTTATAAAGACAGTAAAGCGGTGCATCTGGGGATGTTGATCGGCACTGTCGTCGTCGCGGTACTGATGGGGGGGATGCATCTGGCCGGAGCGCTGGGACGCGTGATCCTGCCTGATCTGACCATTCCTGATCGCGTAATTCCAACCCTGATGATCACCGTATTACCGCCCATTGCCGCCGGGATCTTCCTTGCCGCGCCGATGGCCGCGATCATGTCGACGATCAACGCACAGTTGTTGCAGTCTTCGGCAACGATCGTAAAAGATCTTTATCTGCGTATACGGCCACAACAACTGGAAAATGAACCGTTGTTGCGCCGTCTCTCCGGCACCATCACCCTGATCCTTGGATTACTGCTACTGCTGGCCGCGTGGAATCCACCTGATATGATTATCTGGTTGAATTTACTTGCTTTTGGTGGCCTGGAAGCAGTATTCCTCTGGCCACTGGTGCTGGGACTTTACTGGGAAAAAGCCAATGCCGCCGGCGCACTCAGCGCCATGATTTGTGGCGCGGGGATATATATCTTGCTGGCGAGTTTACACCTTCAGATCTGGGGGTTTCATCCCATTGTGCCCGCGTTATTGCTGAGCCTGGCCGCGTTTATGGTTGGTAATGTATTTGGTCGTCCAATCTCGCCATCGCGCGCCACTGCCACTCTGCCTGAATAAAGAGAATTGCTATGCCCTGGATACAAATCAAGATTACAACCACAAATGCCAATGCTGAAGAACTCGGTGACGCATTGATGGAATATGGCGCAGCGTCAGTGACCTTCGAGGATACTCACGATAACCCGGTATTTGAACCTTTGCCGGGTGAGACGCGCTTATGGGGCGATACCGATGTTATTGGCCTGTTCGATGCCGAAACCGAGATGAATGGCGTTGTGGCCCACCTGCAATGCCATCCGCTGTTAACTCCCCATTTTCATTACCAGATCGGACAGATCGAAGATAAAGACTGGGAACGGGAATGGATGGCGAATTTTCATCCGATGCGCTTTGGTTCACGTCTGTGGATCTGCCCGAGCTGGTGTGATGTACCGGATCCGACTGCCGTCAACGTAATGCTTGATCCTGGTCTCGCTTTTGGTACCGGTACGCATCCAACCACAGCGCTTTGTCTCGCCTGGCTGGATAGCCTCGATCTAAAAGGCAAAACGCTGATTGATTTTGGCTGTGGTTCCGGCATCCTGGCCATCGCCGCCCTCAAGCTGGGTGCTGCGCAAGCCATTGGTATTGATATCGATCCACAGGCAATACAGGCCAGTCGGGATAATGCACAACGCAATGGCGTCGCGGATCGTTTATCGCTCTGGTTACCTCATCAGCAACCGGAAAATCTGCGTGCCGATGTTGTTATTGCGAATATCCTCGCGGGTCCACTACGCGAACTGGCGCCGTTGATTAGCATACTTCCGAAGCCGCAGGGTTACCTCGGCTTATCCGGCATTTTAGCCAGCCAGGCAGCCAGCGTCAGCGCAGCATATGCCGATGCCTTTAACCTCGACCCGGTAGTGGAAAAAGAGGAATGGTGCCGGATTACCGGGATACGTCGCTGAATATAGCCGTCGTTCATTGCTTTGCCGGATTATCCTTAAATAATCCGGCAAAGTGGCATTCTCTGGCTGATGGGCCTTATGTTCGTCACATATCTCGCTGATGAGGTACTATGAGGTCTTTTATGTTGCATATATGCTCACAAAAAAAGAAAATTTTTTGTTCATAACATCGGCATTATTTTTAACTGGTTGTATAACAACATAAAATATTGTTATGAATAGCCGAAATCCGATTTTATTTGATTTGTTCGGACCGATTGTTCAAAGTTTGTCCTTTCATCTTCGCTAAAAAATGCGTAATATACGCCGCCTTGCGAACAGATATGGTCACTTCTTTATTCATGCGCATTGGACAACACCAGCTTCGTAATCAACTGATTGCAGCGCCGATGGCCGGTATTACTGACAGGCCGTTCAGGACGCTTTGTTACGAAATGGGCGCCGGGATGGCTGTCTCAGAGATGCTATCGTCGAACCCTGCCGTTTGGGTGAGTGATAAGTCTCGTTTGCGTATGGTACATAGTGACGAGCCCGGGATTCGTACCGTGCAAATTGCCGGTTGCGATCCAGATGAAATGGCGGAAGCTGCGCGGATAAATGTAAGATCCGGCGCTCAAATCATTGATATCAACATGGGCTGTCCGGCCAAAAAGGTGAACCGCAAGATGGCAGGTTCAATGTTGCTGCAACATCCGGAGTTGGTGAGATCGATCCTCTCCGCGGTGGTGAATGCGGTTGATGTTCCTGTCACCTTAAAGATCCGGACGGGTTGGGATAGAGAAAATCGTAATTGCGTAGAGATTGCCCAATTGGCTGAGCGTTGTGGTATTCAAGCCCTGACCATTCACGGACGCACTCGTGCCTGTTTGTTCAATGGTGAGGCGGAATACAACAGCATTCGGACAGTTAAGCAGAACGTTTCTATTCCGGTTATCGCGAATGGAGACATTACTGACCCGCATAAAGCCAGAGCAGTACTTGACTATACGGGGGCTGATGCCCTGATGATAGGTCGGGCTGCTCAGGGAAGACCGTGGATCTTCCGGGAAATCCAGCATTATCTGGACACAGGGGAGCTGCTGGCACCGATGCCACTGGCAGAAGTAAAACGCTTGCTCATCGGGCACATACGGGAACTGCACGACTTTTATGGTCAGAGCAAGGGATACCGTATCGCCCGGAAGCACGTCTCCTGGTACCTTCAGGAGCACGCCCCGAACGACCAGTTTCGGCGCACATTCAACGCCATTGAGGATGCCAGCGAACAGCTGGAGGCGTTGGAGGCATACTTCGAAAAACTTGCGTAAACGAAATAAAGAGCTGACAGAACTATGTTCGAACAACGCGTAAATTCTGACGTACTGACTGTTTCTACCGTTAACTCACAGGATCAGGTTACCCAAAAACCACTGCGTGATTCGGTCAAACAGGCACTGAAGAACTATTTTGCTCAATTAAATGGTCAGGATGTGAGTGATCTGTATGAGCTGGTATTGGCTGAAGTAGAGCAGCCTTTGTTGGACATGGTGATGCAATATACCCGTGGCAACCAGACCCGTGCAGCCCTGATGATGGGAATTAACCGTGGTACACTACGTAAAAAATTGAAAAAATACGGCATGAACTGATACATATTGGTTAACTTGCTGTTTATAAAGGCGCTTCTCATTGTTTGAGAGCGCCTTTTTTATGTAAAGTACCTCGCCCGCGCCTTACATCAGCCCGTAACAAGTGACGGTTAAACCTTTCGGCCACTCACGGTAACCTGATTATGCGGCCAGAGACAGCTCACGTCTGAGTACCGCGCATATGCAGAAGATAAGGCCCTCCGTCAGAGGCAAGAGCAACGACGTCTGAACATAAGTACAGATAATTTACAAAAAATAGGCATGACCCCGGATTGATTCCGTTGGTTTTGATTTACGCCGGTTATTTAAAAACCAGCAAGGCATTAATCATGCATAGTTCAAAAAAAGGAGTGGCGCCTTTTTATCCATACTAAAAAACACCATGATTTCTCGTTATGATTTAACGACGACTTCATGAGTTCTACCCCGTGAAGAAATTGTTCATCCGCTTATCATGCTACCAATGATAAACATCTTCACTGAAATAAAATGTAACCTGATACCATTCTGTTAGTGCGTTACTCTGCGTATAAGGAGATCACCAATCCACTGGGTAATAAAAACAAGCAGTAAAATAATCAACGTACTGACAACCGCCACATCGTTTTGAAAACCATTATAACCGATGGCAATCGCCAGATTTCCTAATCCTCCGGCACCGATTGCCCCCGCCATCGCTGTCAGGCCGATTAAACTGATCATGCTGACGGCAGACGCCCGGATAATCGCCGGCAAACCTTCTTTAAGATAGACATGAAATAAAATTTCCCATGGCGATGATCCCATTGCGTTGGCCGCTTCCACAATTCCCTTGTCTACTCCTAATAGTGCGTTTTGAGTTTGCCTGGCGAAAAAAGGAGCAAAACCAATGGTCAGCGGGACTAAAGCCGCATTTAAGCCGATCGTCGTGCCAACGATAAAACGCGTAAGCGGGTAAATAAGCGCAAGCAAGATGACAAAAGGAATTGAACGTAACAGATTGATGGTGATGGCTCCAATGAGTAGAACATGTATTTTTCAATAAATGCCCCGATGACTTTTTCATGTAACTCAATTGAGCGTGAAAAACAGATTGTTTTACGGACAAGGCGCTTTATGCGAGTTCTTAACGTCAGGTTGTTACGTTCAATACGTTGAGTAAAAATCTTTCCCGTCAGATGCTTATCCTTTGGAACTTCCCGGGCATAACTCCCCCAGTCATCACTGGTTATCATTCCGACAGTGAAAGAAGCCAGCAGGGCCAGCAATTCGCGACAGGTTTCATCG
>JAATFO010000127.1 GCA_015655145.1 Enterobacterales bacterium
AAGCGAACTCTTGAAGGACATCTATATAGTCAGGGGGTTGCGTTTACATTATATTCTGATTTTTTTGATCATACGGATCCAAAATATATTGATAAAAAGAAAATGTTAATAAATGCTGGTTTGAGTGAGTCCAGCCTGAATACAAAGAATAAGAAACTGGCAGAAATGCAAAACCTGCTTTCCGGACTGAGTGGCAGAAAGGATGACGAAGTGCCCGGCCAGCCGGGTTTTTGTATTCCGGAGGGATTTGTTCGTGATGAAAAGCGCAATGAAAAAGAAAAAATCACCCTAAGATATAATCTGAAAAACTTTACCCTTGCAGTAAACAGCAATAACACGTCAAAGAAAGGTGAAAGCCTTCTTACCTGGGGTAAACGGGATATAGAACCCGCACTCCTGAGGATTCAGGCTCATACGTTACGGAAAGGCAAAGTGTCCTTGCCAGGGATTGATGCGGAAGAATGGCTGGTGAAAGGGCGCCAGGAAGTAAGTGATAATAATGTTAATGCATATCGATTTATCTTTTACGCAAATGAACAGGTGGCAGATGATAAACACCCTGTTTTTTCGGTTAACCTGCATAATTCGTCTTTACGAACGGAAGGTTATACGGACTCACAACGGGTAGATATCTGGGACCGGATAACCAGAACATTCAGATACAAACCGAATGCATTTTAACATTGCCCGGAAATATCTGGATATTGAGGGCAGCGCTGGATGTGGAAGATTTTGACGGCCATGAAGCATTAAGCGGGCTGTATTGCTATACCATTCGCTTCACCGGTCTGGATCCAGAGGGCTCTGGACCGGTGCATATCCATGAAAAAACAACCAGGCCGCAGACCCCGTTTGTCAGTGAGTTTTGTGCAGAGTGGCCGGGAAGGGAATGCCACGCTGTCAGAGAATGAGGCGGTGAGTACGTGGCAGACAATCACCGGTACATTAAGGATGCGCCCGGCGCGTTTTAACAGCAAGAGTATCGGTAGCTTGTTGAACAGAAGGCTCTGAGGGGTGAAACTCGAATGTAATCGTTGATGGTTATTTTTGCTGCTAATACAGCTAATTACTGCCCTGGCAGGCAGCAAGTATTTCAGCCATCCTGGCGCTCGCATCCGTAGTTATGCCGCTAAAGATCGTAGAATTTATCATTATAAAATAAATTAAAATTAGGTGATTGCGCATGGTCGCGCCTGACACGGCCGATAGTGCACGGAATATGCGCATCTACCGGGTGAGTGATCCCGGCCTGATTGATATTTTTTGCTTGCAGGTCCATAGCTTCCCTGACACCGGCCCGGTATGGATATCTATACAGGGAATATTTTTGTGATAATCTGTCACTAAATTAACCCAGATAACGCCACTCATGAAAGAATTTCAGCCTATTGTCAGGCAACTGATGGAAGAGTCTCAACGCGGGTTGCAAGCCAGACATGCTGAAGACCTGGCGCTTCTGAAGCACGTTCTGGAAATTTACGACCAAAAAACGGTGGCTGAATGTCTGCGATCAGTCAGCGGTAATGACTGGAGCCGCGAGTCGGTCAACCGCTGGTTAAATGGCAAATCATCACCAAAGCCATTGATGGAGGTCGAGGTAAAAATGCTTAACAGCATGTTGCCTCAACCCCCGGCGCATCATCCGCATTATCAATTCCGTTTTATCGATCTCTTTGCCGGTATTGGTGGCATTCGCAGTGGTTTTGAAGCCATTGGTGGACAATGCGTGTTTACCAGTGAATGGAATGAACAGGCGGTCAGAACCTACAAAGCAAACTGGTATAGCGATCCCTCGTCACATCAATTCAATCTGGATATCCGGGCGGTAACGCTGAGTGATCAGCCGGACGTGGAAGACAAGGATGCCTATGAACATATCGATAAGTGCATTCCGCAACATGACGTATTGCTGGCTGGTTTCCCTTGCCAGCCGTTCAGCCTTGCGGGCGTCAGTAAGAAAAATGCCCTGGGCAGAGCGCATGGCTTTGAGTGTGAAACGCAGGGCACACTATTTTTCGATGTGGCGCGGATCATTGCTGTTAAACGCCCGGCGATTTTCGTGCTGGAAAATGTGAAGAACCTGAAAAGTCATGACCAGGGTAAAACGTTCAAGGTGATACAGCAAACCCTGGACGAATTAGGCTATGACGTCGCCGATATTAATGCGACGGGAGCCACTGATCCGAAAATCATTGATGGCAAACATTTCTTACCCCAGCACCGTGAACGTATTGTTCTGGTGGGTTTTCGTCGTGATCTCGATCTTGCGCAAAACTTCACGCTGCGGGATGTTGAGCGATATTATCCTGCACAACGGCCCACATTTAAGGCACTACTGGATGATGAGGTGGATAATAAGTACATCCTCACGGTGAAACTTTGGGCGTATCTTTACAACTATGCCAGAAAGCATCAGGCCAAAGGGAATGGGTTTGGTTACGGTTTGGTTTCACCGCAAGACAGTGGCGCGGTGGCGCGTACGCTTTCAGCGCGTTATCACAAAGACGGGTCTGAAATTCTGGTAGACAGAGGCTGGGATAAAGAAACCGGCGAGAAGGACTTCAATAATGACGCCAATCTGGAAAATCGTCCTCGTCGTTTGACGCCACGCGAATGTGCGCGGTTAATGGGATTTGAGCAGCCGGGACACGTGACTTTCCGTATTCCGGTATCAGATACGCAGGCTTACCGCCAGTTTGGCAACTCGGTGGTGGTTCCGGTATTTGCCGCAGTTGCGCAATTACTGCTGCCTTACATCCTTAAAGCGGTGAATAAAACTGATATTGGTCTTAAAAAAGCCGTGTGAATACAGACGGTCGGCTGCGCATCATCTCAGCTACCTGAGCCGCCTGGCCGATTTCATGGCAATAGTCATGCGAACACAATGTAAATAAATTTTACTGTATTCATCAATTCGCAGACGAAAGCATTTTATCTCCGCATCAATCTTTTCCGCGTATTTTACCTGAGTTGAGTGCTTTTCTCAGGTACGACACCCACCATGTGCTGACCCAACAGTGAACCGCCCCGGTAATTCTGGAGACTACACGCTTTGAGAGAGGTAACCAGGATGACAAAACATAACCGCTTTCCCCCTGAGGTTCGTCAGCGCGCAATTCGCATGGTTCTGGAAAACCAGGACACCTATAATTCGCAATGGGCCGCTATCTGCTCCAT
>JAATFO010000125.1 GCA_015655145.1 Enterobacterales bacterium
CGGACGGTTGGTGAAGGTCACCAGTTTCACCGGTTTGACCGCCCCGGTGACCATCCCCTGCCCGTCTCTGACCACGCTGTTCCAGTTGGCCGAGCAGTGCAGATACTTTTCTGCCAGCGCATGGATTTCCGGGGTGGTAAAGCCGATAGCAGATTGACCGTTTCGGGCGGCACGCCCCATCACAATGGCTTTTTCACACAGGCTGTTTAGTTCTGGTCGCAGCGACAGGTGGTCATCTTTAGGCAGTATGGGATCGAATACCACACCCGCATCCTGCGCCGCATCGAGCATCACCCGCAGCACGACTTTCGACCAGTCGTTACGTGTCGGCCGGTCAATGATCAACGCCGCACCGCTGCGCTTTTGCAGCATGCCGTAGCGGTCAGCGGGCATCCTGTCGTCATGCCAGGTATCTGCGTTCACCTCCACCGCATTCAGCAGCGGTGATATCGCCGGATAGGTATCCATCACGTTAAGTTGCTCGCAGGTCTGCCGGTAAATCCGCGTTTCCGTATCGGAAGTGGAAAGGGGTACAGTTTCAAACTGCGGACGGGTCAGAAAATAGGCTTCGTGTTCATCGGGATTGTAACCGCCGCCAATGTCGGAGTGCACACCCGGCAGGGCCAGCTCCGGCCACGCCGGTTTCACGCTGTTCAGCGCGAAGTTAAACCGGCATTCGTGCTGCGCAGTGATATGGAAAACCTTCTCCGCCACGCCCGGACGCAGCGCAATATTCACGTCCCCGGTATCAGCGCTATGTGGGTTAAGACCGTTAACCGGCGTCCCGATGGCCGCCACCGTATCAAATATCCCCAGAAAACGGGTTTTACCGCCGGGGGTACCTGAGAACTCAACGTCACCCAGCCCGGACTTGATGGCCGCAATAATGGCACTGTCCTGACTGAATACCCGGTTGGCAAAATGCCGCGCTGTTGCCGCCCCGCGGCTGAACCCGAAAATATCGAACTGCAGTTCTTTGATGACACAGGAACTGGCATCGTCGTGTCTGGCTAAATACTCCTGAATACCGGCAGAGAGTGCCGCAACAGCCTTGTCGGTTTTTCTTACCACGCCGGTGTCACCCCGACCGGTCGCCATCCCGTAACCGCTGTCTCCCTCCCCGCTTTCAGTACCGATCCCCTCGATATAAATGGCATATTGCCCGACCCCATCACTGGATGGAATATTCTGTTTATACAGCGTATTAAGCCAGTGCACGTTGGTGTAATAACCAAGATGACTGCCGGCAGCGGTACCACTGAGCCCATATTTTAGCCGGACACACTGAGCTTGAGCAGACTGAGCATCAGCGTTATCCATTCCGTAATGCTCAGCGGTGCAGGCGGCCTGACGGTTACCGCTGTTATCCGCATTATTGCCGGTGCCGTCGAAGAACACCCCAATCGTCAGCGTGATTTCCCGCTTCTTCTTCGCCGCCTGTGCACGCTGTTCAGGCTCTGACTCCTGCGCTTTTTTCCTCGCGGTCTCAGCCCGTTCTGCCACACGACCGGCGTTACAGTCGCTCTCATAAGTGTCCGTCTGGACTGACGGGATAAACCGGGCGCTACACGGGCAGGAGCTGTAGCTGTCCAGCGAACCCGCCCACTCTTTCAGCTCTCCGCCCACCTCGTAGGTGTCCCCCATGCCGCCGCAGACGCGGAAGCGCCCCTCATGCTTCCCGCAGGTCACCGGGTCGCCCGCTCTAACCTTCTGCCGCTCGATGCCCCCGATTTCATAGGTGTCATCGGATGCGCCAGAGAGAATGCGCCCCCCGCAGGTGGTTTTATCCAGGTGATACAAAAAAAATCCCGTCGCCATAATCCCTCATGAATGAAATGGTTATAAAATCAGCGCATCATACACCCTGCATGACGTAACCCAAATTCCCCGCTACAGTTCCAGGGGTCTGATGCTCAGTGGAACGAAAACTCACGTTAAGGGCTTTTGGTGAGGTGATTGTTAAAAAGGATCCACAAGGGATCCTTTTTAGGGGCTACTACCAGCTACCATAGGGATAGGTTTTCCCTTTGATAAAATCCTTTATGTCCTGATCATAACCATCCGGAATGCTGTAGTTAAAGTCAATGCGCGAAGGCACGTCTTTGCAGACATCCAGTTTATCCCCGGACAGCGTGGTGATTTTTACCGGTTCAACCGGCAGGTTATCACCTCCTGCGCTGTTCTGAAGCCAGATGCGCACTTTGCCTTCAGGTGCCAGACCAAACAGCAATGTTTTATACCAAGCAGTATTATCTCTTCTGTCCCTGCCGGTTGGTACCGACATTTTTTCCCGAAGGGCCGGTGAGAAGATGATGCGCGTCTCGTAGGTCTTTTTATCGATGACCGAATCCCAGCAGAACAGCATCTGTGCCGGTGGATGCCGGACCTTGTTGAACTGAGCGTGCCTGCTTACGCGGCAACTCCAGCGTCCCACGCTCTCAGGATTTTCCTGAGTACTGTCCAGTGTTCTGTAAGTGGAGACCACCTTTTCGTTGTCGATAATCAGCGCTTTCGTCACCACCGCCGGTAATGCCTGAGGGGTAAAAAATGCAAAACCAACCTTCCCGTAGGGCATTTCACCGGTGTCTTCCGGCGTCTGAGCTTCGCCCGCCCGACAGCCGCTGACCATGACCAGCATCAGCAGGGTAAAAATTGCTTTCAGCTTCATACTTTCTTTCCGTCCATGCTGTAGACAGAGCGTTTCCACTGCTCATCCGGCCGGTTGATAAAGCCAATCAGCTCAGAGGGTGATGCGCCGCCGTGAATAAGGCCGTCCGTATTGACCACGATGGCATTCCAGTTGGCCGAACAGTGAATATACTTCTCTGCAATCACGTCCAGCTCATCCTGGCTGAATGCCTGTGGTGTCTGGCCGCTGCGGGCAGCCTTGCCCATCGCCAGTGCTTTATCCCAGAGGGGCGCAAGCTCATCCGGAATGGCGAGATCTTTGTCTTTACTCAGAATGGGGTCAAACACCACCCCGGCTTCCTGTGCAGCCTCAAGCATCACCCTCAGCACCACGCGGGACCAGTCGTTTCTGACGGTCCGTCCCCGCATGGTCAGCGCCGCAAAGCTGCGTTTCTGCATCTGGCCGTACCGGTCCGGAGGAAGCCGGTCGTCATGCCAGGTTTCTGCCGATATTTCATTTGTCCGCAGCAGCGGGGCCAGACAGGGCGACTTATCCAGCGTCTGCAACTGCGCTACAGCCTGCCGGTAAGCCTGCGTCTTTTCACCCGGCTGGCTGTACAGCACCGTCTCCGTTGCCGGGCGGGTCAGAAACAGGTCTTCTTTCGTGACGGGCAGATACCCACCGCCGATATCGGAATGCACGCCGGGCAGCGCCAGTTCCGGCCAGGCCGGTTTCACGCTGTTAAGCGCGAAGTTAAAGCGGCACTCGTTCGCAGCGGTAATGTGAAAAACCTTCTCCGCCACGCCGGGGCGCAGGGTGAGCTTCACGTCACCGGTATCCGCGCTGTGTGGATTCAGACCGTTAACCGGCGTGCCAATGGCGGCAACGGTATCGAAAATGCCGATGAAGCGGGTTTTACCGGCAGGAGAACCGTTGAAGGTCGTACCTGTCATGGCCTGCCGGATGGCGCTGATAATGGCCGGGTCTTCTGACTGGATGCGGTTGGCAAAATGCCGGGCGGCGGCTGCGCCCCGACTGAAGCCAAAAATATCGAACTGCAGTGACCTGATGATGAACGTGCAGTCAGTCTGTTTATTACTGACCGCGTCCAGCGCAGCCTGAATACTGTCAGCCAGCATAGAAACCGCTTTATCCGTTTTGGCAACGACACCGGTATCAGAGATACCAAACCCCTGCCCCAGCTTGCTGTCAGGCTTTCCTGCGTCAGTGCCAATACCGTCAATATAAACAGCGGCTTGAAAAGTTCCTTTATCTACAGGAATGTCCTGTTTATACAGCGTACTCAGCCAGTGAATATTGGTATAGTATCCGGTATAGCTGGTTGCACCGCTGCCTGACACGCCAAAATTTTCACGGGCGCATTTTGCCAGAATCGACTCGGCTTCCGGGTCATCCAGATTGTAATGACCTGCGGTATACGCTTTCATCATATTCTGCGTGTTAACAGCATTGTTGCCGGTGCCGTCGAAAAAGACCCCGACGGTAAGCGTGATTTCCCGTTTCTTTTTCTTCGCCGTCTGCGCATGTTGTTCCGGCTCCGGAGCGACTGCCGGGGTCATCCCGGCTTTTGCCGCCGAAAGCTGCGGGATCGTACCTGGGGCAATCAGAAAATTGGTCCCCTGCGGGCATCCGCAACGGATCTCCGAGCCATCCACCGCGACAGCGGCGCTGTTTGAGTGCCGGTGATCACCACTTACAATGACTCCCACTTCCCCGCACTTCGGGCAGGGGGTGGTCTTGTCACCGATATAGAGTTTCAGCAGCCCCATGACCGACATACCGGGGCGGGCCGCGATACATTGCGCCCCCGTGGAAGTCTTATCCCCGTGCAGCCCGACGTTTTTACCGTGAATGATACAGCCTCTTCGGGTCATCGGCTCAGCCCTCTGCCGGTAAAAAATCAGCATCCATCGACAAACCTTTCAGCTCATTCAGCGTACATCCCGCCTGCGGGGTGCTGATAATCACATCACCGTTACTCAGCCGGCTGCCGACCAGCGCGATACTTTTACCGCCTTTCTGGAATTTCGCACCGCTGCCGGTGACAATCCGGGCGGTGGTGCCGTCAGGATAAACCACCTCATCCCCGACCAGCGCAATATTAACCTTCTGCCCGCCATCAAGCTCGATTTCAGAGCCGTTCCAGGCAGCACGTACCACCCCACCGCGTTGGGTCAGCGCCCCGTCAACCGCGATCCGGTAAATCGCCACCACCGGATGTTCACGCATGAAAGCCTCCTACTCTTCGACAGTCTGACGGGCACCTTCAGACATCCCAGCCTTTTTCTCCGCCGAGAAGGGCGGACGCGCCAGTGAGGCGGCTAATTCCGGGGTCAGTTCGTTGGTATATTGCTGTTCCATATCAAATCCCTCTTTTTCCTGTGGGTTATGTGGCTATAGTAACCAGACGGTAGCTCTTAACCAAAATTTAATGGCGACGTCCTGATGTTCTAAGCGGACTTCCCGTCCTCAAGAATTTTATACACCGTGGAACGGGCAATGCCGAGCTGCCGGGCTATCGCCGTGGCCCCCGTTCCGCCGTGATGAAGCGCCAGCACGCTGTTTCTGTCGATAGTGCGCCTGCGGCCAAACCGGATGCCTTTCAGCTTCGCTTCCTGCCGACCTTCATTGGTCCGTTCCAAAATTCTACTTCGCTCAGCCTGAGCGACAGCGGACAGTATAGTGACCACCATTTTGCCCATATCTCCATCGGTGCTAATCCCATCGTCAATGAAACGAATGGCAACGCCATGGGCATCGAATTCTTTTATCAACTGGATCATATCGGCGGTGTCGCGGCCAAGCCGGTCAAGTTTCTTCACCAGAATGACGTCGCCTTCCTCCACCTTCATACGCAGTAGAGCCAGTCCTTCCCGATCGGTTGAACTACCGGATGCCTTGTCGGTAAAGATGCGGTTAGCTTTTACCCCCGCCTCTTTGAGCGCTTTAACCTGAATGTCGAGAGACTGCTGGCTGGTTGAGACCCGCGCATAACCAAAAAGTCGCATAAAAATGTATCCTAAATCAAATATCGGACAGACTGTGTCTGTTATAACAAAAAATCGATTTAATAGACATAAAAACGACACTGTGTTCATGTGTCTGATAATTTATAACATTTCGGACGGTTACGGAATTGTTAAAAACATCCTTGAGGCAGGGAGGCTGATATGCCCGTTGATTTTCTGACCAATGAGCAGGAGCAGAATTACGGACGCTATGCGGCTGAACCCAACGACGTCCAACTGGCGCGTTATTTTCATCTTGATGAAGCGGATAAAGAATTAATCGGGAAAAGCCGGGGTGATCACAATCGGCTTGGTATTGCCCTGCAAATCGGGTGCGTGCGTTTTCTGGGCACTTTTCTTACTGACATGAATCATATTCCTTCCGGCGTCCGGCATTTTACCGCGAGACAGCTCGGGATTCGTGATATCACCGTTCTTGCAGAATACGGTCAGAGGGAAAATACCCGCCGTGAGCATGCAGCACTGATACGTCAGCACTATCAGTATCGTGAATTTGCCTGGCCCTGGACATTTCGCCTTACCCGTCTTTTATATACCCGGAGCTGGATAAGCAACGAACGTCCTGGCCTGCTTTTCGATCTGGCGACAGGGTGGCTTATGCAACATCGTATTATTCTCCCCGGAGCCACCACGCTGACCCGGTTGATTTCAGAGGTAAGGGAAAAGGCGACGTTGCGCCTGTGGAACAAACTGGCACTGATACCGTCAGCCGAACAGCGTTCACAGCTGGAGATGCTGCTGGGGCCAACTGATTGCAGCCGCCTGTCTTTACTGGAATCACTGAAAAAAGGCCCTGTGACCATCAGTGGTCCAGCGTTTAATGAAGCACTTGAACGCTGGAAAACTCTGAACGATTTTGGCCTGCATGCTGACAACCTGAGTACACTCCCGGCTGTGCGCCTGAAAAATCTCGCACGTTATGCTGGTATGACTTCGGTGTTCAATATTGCCAGGATGTCACCGCAGAAAAGGATGGCGGTTCTGGTTGCCTTTGTCCTTGCATGGGAAACGTTGGCGCTGGATGATGCACTGGACGTTCTGGACGCCATGCTGGCCGTTATCATCCGTGACGCCAGAAAGATTGGGCAGAAAAAACGGCTCCGCTCGCTGAAGGATCTGGATAAATCTGCATTGGCGCTCGCCAGCGCATGTTCGTACCTGCTGAAAGAAGAAACACCGGACGAATCGATTCGTGCTGAGGTGTTCAGCTACATCCCCAGGCAAAAGCTGGCTGAAATCATCACGCTTGTCCGTGAAATTGCCCGGCCCTCAGACGATAATTTTCATGACGAAATGGTGGAGCAGTACGGACGCGTTCGTCGTTTCCTGCCCCATCTGCTGAATACCGTTAAATTTTCATCCGCACCTGCCGGGGTTACCACTCTGAATGCCTGTGACTACCTCAGCCGGGAGTTCAGCTCACGGCGGCAGTTTTTTGACGACGCACCAACGGAAATCATCAGCCGGTCATGGAAACGGCTGGTGATTAACAAGGAAAAACATATCACCCGCAGGGGATACACGCTCTGCTTTCTCAGTAAACTGCAGGATAGTCTGAGACGGAGAGATGTCTACGTTACTGGCAGTAACCGGTGGGGAGATCCTCGAGCAAGATTACTACAGGGTGCTGACTGGCAGGCAAACCGGGTTAAGGTTTATCGTTCTCTGGGACACCCGACAGACCCGCAGGAAGCAATAAAATCTCTGGGTCATCAGCTTGATAGTCGTTACAGACAGGTTGCTGCACGCCTTGGCGAAAATGAGTCTGTCGAACTCGATGTTTCTGGCCCGAAGCCCCGGTTGACAATTTCTCCCCTCGCCAGTCTTGATGAGCCAGACAGTCTGAAACGACTGAGCAAAATGGTCAGTGATCTGCTCCCTCCAGTGGATTTAACAGAGTTGCTACTCGAAATTAACGCCCATACCGGATTTGCTGATGAGTTTTTCCACGCCAGTGAAGCCAGTGCCAGAGTTGATGATCTGCCCGTCAGCATCAGCGCCGTGCTGATGGCTGAAGCCTGCAATATCGGTCTGGAACCCCTGATCAGATCAAATGTTCCTGCACTGACCCGACACCGGCTGAACTGGACAAAAGCGAACTATCTGCGGGCTGAAACTATCACCAGCGCTAATGCCAGGCTGGTTGATTTTCAGGCAACGCTACCGCTGGCACAGATATGGGGTGGAGGAGAAGTGGCATCAGCAGATGGGATGCGCTTTGTTACACCAGTCAGAACAATAAATGCCGGACCGAACCGCAAATACTTTGGTAATAACAGAGGGATCACCTGGTACAACTTTGTGTCCGATCAGTATTCCGGCTTTCATGGCATCGTTATACCGGGGACGCTGAGGGACTCTATCTTTGTGCTGGAAGGCCTTCTGGAACAGGAGACTGGGCTGAATCCAACCGAAATTATGACCGATACAGCAGGTGCCAGCGATCTTGTCTTTGGCCTTTTCTGGCTGCTGGGATACCAGTTTTCTCCGCGCCTGGCTGATGCCGGTGCTTCGATTTTCTGGCGAATGGACCATGATGCCGACTATGGCGTGCTGAATGATATTGCCAGAGGGCAATCAGATCCCCGAAAAATAGTCCTTCAGTGGGACGAAATGATCCGGACCGCATGCTCCCTGAAGCTGGGCAAAGTACAGGCTTCAGTGCTGGTCCGTTCATTGCTGAAAAGTGAACGTCCCTCCGGACTGACTCAGGCAATCATTGAAGTGGGGCGCATCAACAAAACGCTGTATCTGCTTAATTATATTGATGATGAAGATTACCGCCGGCGCATTCTGACCCAACTTAATCGGGGAGAAAGCCGCCATGCCGTTGCCAGAGCCATCTGTCACGGTCAGAAAGGTGAGATAAGAAAGCGATATACCGACGGTCAGGAAGATCAGTTGGGAGCACTGGGGCTGGTCACTAACGCCGTCGTGTTATGGAACACTATTTATATGCAGGCAGCCCTGGATCATCTCCGGGCGCAGGGTGAAACACTGAATGATGAAGATATCGCACGCCTCTCCCCGCTTTGCCACGGACATATCAATATGCTCGGCCATTATTCCTTCACGCTGGCAGAACTGGTCAGCAAAGGACATCTGAGACCATTAAAAGAGGCGTCAGAGGCAGAAAACGTTGCTTAACGTGAGTTTTCGTTCCACTGAGCGTCAGACCCCTGGACCACTTTTTCTAACGACATCTTTTTTATCCTTACAGAAAAACACCACACGATTTAAGCACTCGCGCTTAAATCGACGAATGTGATTAAGTATAGACGCTAACGAGGTTGTGAACGTTTTTATCCCGCATCGCGGGCAATTACCATCAGTAACTGACCGGCCTGGACTTGCTGACCTGTCGCCCGTTTCACCTCATGCAACGTGCCGCTTACCGGTGCAACAATCGGAATTTCCATCTTCATCGATTCCAGAATGCCGACGGTTTCACCGGCCGTCACTTTCGCCCCCGGCGCCTGTAACCATTGCCAGACACTGCCGGCCACCTGACTTTCCACGCCATAACATCCCTCCGGCAAGACCGTATCATCCTCAACGTCAACCTCGTCCGGCAAACTGCTGTCGAAAGTAAACTGCCCGTTGGCCCGCCAGCGCGCCAGTTCATCATTAAATGCCTGTTGCCGCCGTTGCTGGAACACGGTGATATCAGCGGCATCCTGCGCCAGCATCGCCTGATAGTCAGACAAGCTGAATTCGCCCTCTTCCGTGCGTAAGGGGTAATCTCCCCATGGGAAACGCTCACGAATATCAAGCAGTTCTTCCGCCGTCACCGGATAGAAACGAATTTGATCGAAAAATCGCAACAGCCAGGGTTGGCGGAACGCGTCAGTCTGGCGATCACGGTTCCACATCTGTAATGTACGGCCAACAAACTGATAGCCGCCAGGCCCTTCCATGCCATAGACGCACAGATAAGCCCCGCCAATGCCCACGGAGTTTTCCGCCGTCCAGGTGCGCGCCGGATTGTACTTGGTGGTCACCAGCCGATGACGCGGATCAAGCGGCGTCGCCACCGGGGCGCCAAGATAGACATCGCCCAGCCCCATCACCAGATAACGGGCCGCAAACACAACCTCCTTCACCTGCTCGCAGCTTTCAAGCCCGTTGATACGGCGAATAAACTCGATATTATCGGGACACCAGGGCGCATCAGGGCGCACCGATTGCATATAACGGCTGATCGCTTCACGGCAAGCCGCATCATCCCAGCTTAGCGGTAACCAGACGGTCCGCGAGGGCACGCGCGCGTTTTGCAACCCACCTAAAACGGAATCGGCGTGCACAATTTGCGCCAGTAAATCCGTCCGTGAGCACTGCAAACTATCAAAATGAATCTGCAAGGAGCGGATGCCGGGTGTCAGTTCAAAACGACCGGGCAGTGGGGTCCGTTCCAGCCATTGCATCAATGCATGCACACGAAAACGCAGGGTAATATCCAGTCGCTGCTCGCCATACTCCACCAGCAAAAACCGATCGCCTGCGGCACGGACGGTGAGCGACGGCTGCTGCGCCTGTTCAGCCTGATAGTACAAAATCGGGTTGTCGCGTTGTACGCTTCCCATTGTTGGCGGCATCAATGCCAACCGGGTAATTTCCTGCTCAGCTTCCGCGGCCAGACGATCAGCCTCGGCCAGGGAAACCGGAATAAACCGCACCGTATCGCCAGCTTTCAACTGTCCCAGTTGCCACAGGTCGGCGGTGATCACCGTGGCCGGACAGACAAAACCGCCGAGTGACGGGCCATCCGGCCCCAGAATCACCGGCATATCGCCGGTAAAATCCACCGTGCCAAACGCATAGGCATTATCGTGAATATTTGACGGATGCATACCGGCTTCACCGCCATCGCTACGCGCCCATTGTGGTTTCGGCCCGATCAGGCGTACCCCGGTGCGACTGGAGTTGTAATGCACGTGCCAATCGGCGGCAAAAAACATCTCGCTGTCCTGCTCAGTAAAAAAAACCGGGGCGCCATGCGGTCCATAGATCACCCGTAACTGCCATGCGCTGTGCCAGCCGGGTGTCAGCTCAGCCGGTAACGCGTTACTGTCATGGGTCTGTGGTTTTGCCAGATTCAACACGTCGCCGGCACGCAACTGTCGACCCGCATGACCGCCAAATTTGCCTAACGTAAAGGTGCTGCGGCTGCCGAGATAAGGCGGACAGTCAATGCCGCCTGCCAGCAGCAGGTAGCTGCGACAACCACCGCCCTGCACATCGCCCAGGGTCAGTTGTTGTCCAGCGCAGGCATTCAGTACCACGCCGCACGGTACGGCATTATTATCCAGTTGAGCGGCGATTTTCGCGCCGGTAAGGACAAAAGCACAATCACGATTGAAACGCAGCGTTGGACCGCGCAAGGTAATTTCCAACCCGGCGGCATCCGGCGGATTTTCCAGCAACCGATTGCCGAGACGGAATGAGCGGCTGTCGAACGGACCGGAAGGGGGCACGCCGACATGCCAGTATCCCTGGCGTCCCGGCACATCCTGAATGGTGGTCAGGGTACCGCCGCTCAGTACATCCAGCGTTGCTGGCGACCATGTCATCAGCCCTAATGTGGCGGTGATGATTTTCCCTTGCCGGACTTCGGGTAATGTCAGCAAATAACGTAGCCAGGACAGATTAGTGGCGATGCCATAGAGTTCGCTCTCATCCAGCGCCTCTGCCATCGCCGCCAGCGCTGTGCGCCGATCTGCCGCGTGTACGATGACTTTCGCCAGCATCGGATCATAGAAGGGCGATATGTCATTACCGCTATCAATCCAGCGATCAATACGTAACGCGCCGGCTGAAACCTGTTGTGGAAAATGCACATGGCTCAATACTCCGGCGCTGGGTTGGAACTGTTTCGCCGGATCTTCGGCATAAACCCGCACCTGGATGGCATGTCCCTGCGGCTTAAGCGAGAACGAGGACAACGCAGGTAAAGTCCCGGCGGCCAGTTCCACCATCCAGCGCACGATATCGACCCCGTACACCATCTCCGTCACGCCATGCTCTACCTGCAGGCGGGTGTTTACTTCGAGGAAATAAAACGTCTGTTGCTCATCATCGTAGATATATTCAACCGTCCCCGCGCTACGGTAATTCACCGCCTGGCACAGACGGATGGCGGTCTGATGCAGTGACGCGCGCACATGCGTACTGAGGCCCGGCGCCGGCGTCTCTTCCATCACTTTCTGATTGCGCCGTTGCGCCGAGCAGTCACGCTCGCCTAACGCAATGACGTTCCCCTGACCATCACCGAATACCTGCACTTCAATATGGCGGGCCCGAGCAATAAATTTCTCTAAAAAGACACCATCATCAGCAAAGTTATTGCCTGCCAGACGTTTTACCCGGGTAAACGCCTCTCGCAGTTGCTCACTGTTATCGCAACGTTGCATGCCAATACCGCCACCGCCTGCGGTACTCTTGAGCATCACCGGATACCCCATCGCCGCAGCACTGAGCAATGCATCATCCACTGAGCTCAGTAATTCGCTGCCTGGCAATAAAGGCACCGCATTCTGTTGCGCCAGCGCGCGCGCCCGATGTTTTAGACCAAATGCCGCCATTTGCTCCAGCGTCGGTCCGAGGAAAATAACCCCGGCCTGAGCGCAATGCTGGACAAAACGCGCATTCTCACTCAAAAAACCATAACCAGGATGGATTGCCTGTGCACCCGAACGGGCTGCAATGTCCAGTAACTTATCCTGATCAAGATAGGTTTCCCGCACATTTCCCGCCCCCAGGGAAAACGCTTCATCGGCCAGGCGCACATGCATTGAATGGCGATCTGCTTCGGCATAGACCGCGATAGCTTTAACGCCCATGGCTTTCAATGTCCGGATGATGCGTACCGCAATCGCGCCACGGTTGGCAATTAATACACGCTCAAGCATGACAAAATTCTCATTCAGGCAGGTCGTCCTGCACAGAAAGTAACGCTGTGGCTACACGGGTCGTCCCGCAGCGTCCGACGATCACCAAACACTGACTTCAATCGGCGTTGGGTTATAACCATTACACGGGTTGTTTAACTGTGGGCAATTGGAGATCAGCACCAGAACATTCATGTTCGCCACCATCTCCACATATTTCCCTGGCGCCGAGATGCCATCGGCAAAGGTTAATCCACCCGCCTGCGTCACCGGTACGTTCATAAAAAAGTTGATGTTATGGGTGATATCGCGGCGCGTCAGGCCATATTCCGGGTGTTCGGCAATCGCCAGCATCCAGCTATCACGACAGGCATGCATATGCCGTTTTTCCAGGTCATAACGCACGGTGTTACTTTCGGTCGCACAGGCGCCTCCCAGGGTATCGTGGCGACCACAGGTATCAGCGGTAATGGTCAGCATGGCGCGGTCTTCACTGGAACGCAGCACACTACCGACCGAGAGAAAAACGTTCTTTTGCCCGCGCAGGGTATCGCTCATGCTGTAGCGTTCAGCAATATCATCAGCATTGAAAAACAGCGTGTCAGCCGCCTGGTTGCCTTCAAGATCGGTGATACGCAATGTTTCACCCATCGCCACACGCCAGAGCCAGTAATCACCGGCATAGACAGTTTCACGATGGCGCGCCTGGGCAACCTGTTTATCACTTTGCCTGATCATAGTGGGTTCCTTACATCTGTTCGCTGAGGAGGTAGAGGGTGTTATTACGTAATCCGCGTTGGTTTTCTTCCCGCTGCAGGCAAACCGCCGGGAGCGGCGCGCGCGCGCCATCCAGCACAATCCCCAGGGGATGTTGTGGCCAGACGTGGCTTGTGCTCAAAGGATGCGGGCAGGTATGCAATATAACCAGCGTATCCATGGCAAAACGTAATGTAACGCTTGCCCCTTTTTCCCCCTGTCGAATCAAGGTCAGTTCACCGTCATCACTGGCGGTCACTTCAGCAAAAAAATTCACACAAGCCGCCATATCACGCTTGCCGAGACCATATTTCGCCAGCTCAACCAGAAAACTGTCATAACCGTTTTGATGCCAGTGGTTATGTGCGTGCTGATAATCACGCGCACCAAATTGTGCCGCGATCTGCCGGGCATTTGAGGTGCCGCACACACTTTCATGCCAGCCAAAGGTGTCCTGCTCAATGCCACAGAAAATGCGTCCCATATCCGAATAGAGACAGTGCCCCGCTGTCAGACGGAAAGTATGCTGACATTTCAGGGTGTCGGGGGCGTTATAACGCTCCAGTAGGTTTTCCGGGTTATACATCAGCATACCGGCATTAACACCGCCTTCGACATCGGTCAGCGTCAACGCCGTGCCGCGTCGCATCACCAGTGACCAGTGCGCTCCCGCCGGCAACCGGGTTTCATAGGTAATACTCATCAGGTTCTCCTTCAGGCTACTTGCGGCTGCGACGGGGCTTCCGCCCTCGCCGGCTGCCGATCAAGTGGAATGTCGTAAGTAATGGTGGCGCCCCAGGCTTCAGGGGCATGGGGATCATGGCGCCGCTTATCGAATACCCACAGGCGTGATCCAAGCGTAAAACCCTCTTTCAGATCGTGGGTGATCATAAAAATGGTCAGGCCATGCGTTTGCCACAAATCCGTGATCAATTGATGCATTTCGCCGCGGATTCCCGGATCAAGTGCGCCGAAAGGTTCATCAAGCAGCAAAATACGTGGGCGTTTCATCAGTGCCTGTGCCAGCGCCAGCCGTTGTTGCATGCCGCCGGAAAGCTGGTGCGGATATTTGTCCTGTGCGTGTTCCAGTCCCACTTGCGTCAGCATCGCTTGCGCCCGTTGCCTGATGGTCTGACGCTTTTTACCCCAGACACGCCCCAGCCAGCGCGCGGTGCTAAACTCATCGGCAATCATCACATTGCCCAGCACCGTCAAATGCGGAAACACCGAGTAACGCTGGAATACCACGCCACGATGCGCATCGGGTTCCTGCGGCAAAGGCTTGCCATCTAGCAACAGTTCACCTTTACTGGGGCTTTCGGTGCCAAGCAGCAGATTAAGAAAAGTGGTTTTTCCACAGCCAGAAGCCCCGACAATGGAAACAAACTCACCTTCCTGCACACTGACATTTATCCTTTCCAGCACCACTTGCTGGCCATAATGTTTTTCAAGGTTTTTCAGTTCTAATAACACGGTGATCGCCTCTTATTTCGCGTAATACCATGGCCAGCAACGACGGCTCACTCTGCGCAATAGCAGATCGAGTGCAAAAGCCAGCAAGGTAATCCAGGCGACATAGGGCAAAATCACGTCCATAGCCAGATAACGGCGCATCAGGAAAATACGATAACCAAGCCCTTCGGTGGCCGCGATGGCCTCAGCAGCAATCAGAAATAACCACGCAGAACAGAGTGATAAGCGGACAGCGTCAAACAGCCTTGGCATCAATTGCGGCAAAATGACGCGCCAGAGAATTTGCGCGCTGTGTCCACCTAATGTTTGTGCTTTCACTAATTGTTCGCGCGGAATAGTTTGAACCTGTAATTGCAAATCACGGGCAAGCTGCGGAGTGATACCGATGATAATCAGCACCACCTTGGAGGTTTCTCCGAGACCGAAACAGATAAACAAAATCGGCAGAATAGCCAATGGTGGCACCAGTGCAAACAGCATCACCAGTGGTGACAAACATGCACCGACCACCGGTAAGGCGCCGGTAAACAGCCCAATCAACAATGCAGCCAGCGCGCTGAGCAGCACCCCGGCCAGCAAGCGCAGCAGGCTGGCACCGGTATCCGCCCACAGCAAATATTCGCCGGTACGCGGGCTGGGCTGGAATGCCATGCGGTTGATGGCATCCCCCATGGCATTAAAACCAGGCAGCAATTTGTCGTAAGCATTGGCACTCAAACGCGCATCTGAGGCCATCAGATAGATCAACAGCAACGCCAGCAGCGGCAGGGCACCCATCATGTAACGGGTAAGGGGTGCCGGTTGATAGTTGATGATTTTGCGCATGCGGCGTTCCTCGTTTTACAGTTGTTTTGCAGCGGCGAGTTTGGCGAACTCATCGCTAAAGCGCAGCTTGATGTTATCGAGATTGCCCCAGTTACCCGCCGGGGTTTCCACCCCAACCACGTCCGCACCCGGCGCAGCATCGCCCAGTAAGCCGTGTTTAAAGGAGAATTCCGCAACCAACTGCATGGTGGCTTTAAGTTGTGGGCTGTCGACAAAGTCGAGTGTGGTTTTGGCATCGCTGAACAGATGTGTGGCCGCCAGTTGCTGATCAAACCCGGCAAGATCGGTACCTGCGGCCTCCCCCATCTGACGACGTGCGGCGCGGGCTTTATCATTATCGCCGGCCATCACCTGCAGCGTTTCATACCAGGCGCCAGTGAGGGCTTTCCCCAGTTCCGGATGTTTTTTCAGGGTATTGGTGTTCACGATCAGCAAATCGAGAATTTCTCCCGGGATTTGTGCTGAAGAGAAAGCTAAATGGCTACCGGGTTGCTTACTGGCGGCCGCCAGTAATGGGTTCCAGGTGACTATCGCATTAACCTCTGGCGTGTTGAACGCGGCGACCAGGTCAGCATCCGCGGTGTTCACCACTTTGACGTCCTTCTCACTCATGCCCGATTTTTCCAGCGCCCGCGCCAGTAAATAATGGGAGACCGAGAGTTCAACGAGGTTGACAGGCTGGTTTTTTAACGCCGAGACATTGCCGGCGCCTTTAATCAAAATGCCATCATTGCCGTTTGAGTAATCACCCACAATCAGCGCGGTGCTGTCGACACCGCCAGTGGCAGGAATGGTCAGTGCATCCATGTTTGTCATGGTGCAACCGTCAAAACCGCCAGCGGTATATTGATTTACCGATTCAATATAATCATTTACTTGCACAAACTGGATATCAATACCGTATTTGTCGGCCCATTTTTTGACGATACCCGTCTGTTGGGCATAATCCCACGGCATCCAGCCAGCATAAATTGACCAGCAAATTTTAAAGGCCGGTTTCGCCGCAAGGGCGTTAACGCTGAACAGCGCGAGCGCGCAGAGAAGCAACAGTTTTTGGCAGGCTTTGATCATGGTAAACCCTCTGACGTTGAGCGGCGGATAAACAAATAAGCAGGAGGCGGCGAGCAACAATCTCGCTATCCTCCCGGGCTTTTATCCCGCCGTGTAACCGCCAGAGGGCGGTCGGCCACTCTCGGACCAGCATCTTGCGACCGGAACCCTAGTGACCCATTTCATATTGTGTGGCGACATCGGTTGCCCGCTATCGCTCCTGCATCTTGTTGTTTCAAGCAAAATAGATGCCACAATTTTAACGCATTGTTTTTAGGGTTATTCCTTTTGCATGGAACGAAATATCACGCCATCGAACGCACAGGAATATGGCAGCCCTGCACTATACTGGCGCATTTTCGACGCAGGTAAGATAATCGTTGTGCTCAGGTGAGGCGCCAAAGGCAGATAAAAACAGGCGGCGTGGCGTAATGGCACATGAATAACGCCGCTAGTGCAGTGCTGACGTGCAATATTCCATTGATTTCTGTACTAACCATATTCAGCGCCAGCGCATTGATCTATGCTTTAGACACTTCGTTATCAATCAGATATACCCACTTGATTTCGCGTTGCAGAAAGACAGCAGGCGAGCGAATCCCGAGGTGCTGAAATCCAGGCATTCGGGAGGATGCGCCCCGCCAATACATCGGTAACGTGAAGGATGACGGGTATCGTCATTTAACTTACAGGAGTTAATGTTATGGCCTCAGGAATCACTCATGCCTGGACACGTTTGTGGTTGCCGTTGGTGGCACTATTGCTTGCCTTGCAGATTACTGGTTGTGGCGATAAAGAGCCGGAACAACGTAAAGCCTTTATCGATTTTTTGCAGAATACTGTCATGCGTAGTGGAGAGCATTTGCCCAGTCTGAGTGAAGATCAAAAACAACGTTTTGGCAACTACACCGCTGATTACGCCATTATTTATGGTTTCTCACAGCAAGTGAATAAAGCCGTAGAAGAAGGAATCCGTCCGGTGGTGGATTCCTTGTCTGCCATTCATGTGCCACAAGATTACCTGGCTCGCCGTGATGTATTACGTCAGTCCAGCGGCTCGCTGAACATTCTGTTCCAACAGATTCAAAGTGCAAAAAGTCAGGCAGACGGCAGCAAGACCGCACTAAAACAACCGAGTGAACTGAAAGGCGTTTACGACAAAATTTATAACAACGTTGTATCGCAACCGGCTAACACATTGATTCCGCTGTTACCGTCACTGCTGTCACTCAGCCAGAATGTGGTCCAGGCGGGCGATTTTCTACAACAACAAGGAACACGGGTGAGTTTTGACAATAATGGGGTGCAGTTCCCGACGCAAGAACAAGCCGGGCAATATAACGCCATCATGAGCGAGCTTGCCACGAAAATTCCGGCATTGAGTCAGGCACAAAATCTGGTGCAGGGCGGTTTTCAGTAATTCGCACAGCCAACCTGAAACCAGAGTGAGTCATCTTCATTTCCCTGGACGCGTAAATCGTCAACAAACGACCATCGCTCCGGGGAAAATTCACACCGTGAGATTAGGAGACGAAAGCTTTTCCAGTCTAAAATAAATTGTGATCAACATCACAAATAAAAGATAAATCAACAGGATAATAGCGTGATGCTAATCACATTATGTCAGAAAAATTGAACAAAAAAACAGCATTCACTTTTCTGTACGACCCAATTTCGTGACATAAGTCACAAAAACACCCCCATCCCCCTCGACATAATAGTGATGTAGATCACATTAAGGTCATCCACTACGCACGGTCATATTCGCGTGATAGAGTCCGGGTGCATACAGTAATACTGACGGCTCCCGCCGTAACGTCTTAACAAAAACAACGCGCGCTCTTATTCGTCAGCGCGTACTAATAAGAGGTGTGTTTTATGTCCTCATCAGTCAAGGTCAAAGTTCAGAGCTTTGGCCGCTTCCTGAGTAACATGGTGATGCCAAATATCGGGGCGTTTATCGCCTGGGGTATCATCACAGCCTTGTTTATTCCAACTGGCTGGCTGCCAAACGCAACCCTGGCGAAGCTGGTTGGCCCGATGATTAGTTATCTGTTGCCACTGCTCATTGGTTATACCGGTGGCCGTCTGGTCGGTGGCGATCGCGGCGGCGTCGTTGGCGCAATCACCACGATGGGGGTGATTGTCGGCGCGGATATGCCGATGTTCCTCGGTTCAATGATTGCCGGCCCTCTGGGCGGCTGGGCAATTAGAGCGTTCGATCGCCAGGTCGACGGTAAAATCAAAAGCGGCTTCGAAATGCTGGTTAACAACTTCTCTGCCGGTATCATCGGTATGTTGTTGGCTATTCTGGCGTTTCTCGCCATCGGTCCGTTGGTGGAAGGCCTGTCACATATTCTGGCCACCGGCGTTAATCTGATGGTACAACATGATTTGCTGCCGTTAACGTCCATCTTCGTTGAACCAGCAAAAATCCTGTTCCTCAACAATGCCATCAATCACGGTATTTTCTCACCGTTAGGTATTCAACAAGCCAGTGAAGCCGGCAAGTCCGTCTTTTTCCTGATTGAAGCTAACCCTGGTCCGGGGATGGGCGTGCTGGTGGCCTACATGTTCTTTGGCCGTGGCAATGCGAAACAATCTGCCGGTGGTGCCGCCATCATTCACTTCTTTGGCGGTATCCATGAAATATATTTCCCTTATGTGCTGATGAACCCACGTTTACTGCTCGCGGTGATTCTTGGCGGTATGACGGGCGTGTTTACCCTGACCCTGTTAAACGGCGGTCTGGTTTCACCGGCATCGCCCGGCTCCATTCTGGCGGTGCTGGCAATGACGCCAAAAGGAACCTACGGGGCTAATATCACGGCGATTATCGCCGCCTTTGCCGTCTCCTTTATTGTGTCTTCTGTGCTGCTGAAAACCAGCAAAGTAAAAGAAGAAGATGATGATATCGACGCAGCGGCGCAGCGGGTGAAAGAGATGAAGGCACAATCCAAAGGCCTGCCGACAGGTGCTGAGGCGGTTAACGGCGATCTGAGCCATGTGCGTAAAATCATCGTCGCCTGTGATGCCGGAATGGGTTCCAGCGCTATGGGGGCTGGCGTGCTGCGTAAAAAAATCAACGCGGCGGGACTTAGCGACATTTCTGTCACCAATACCGCCATTGATGCGCTGCCTTCCGATGTCGATCTGGTGATTACACACCGCGATTTGACTGAACGCGCCATGCGCCAGGCGCCGCATGCGCAACACATTTCACTGACTAACTTCCTTGACAGCGCACTGTACAACGATTTAACAGCCCGTCTGCTGGAAGCTAACCGCAGTGCGGACCACCGCGAAAAAGTAGAGGCCACGCTAAACGACAGTTTCGACAGTTCCCCGAATAACCTGTTCAAACTGGGGGAAAACAATGTGTTCCTTGGTCAGCATGCCGCCACCAAAGAACAGGCAATTCGTTTTGCCGGTGAACAGTTGGTTAAAGGCGGCTATGTCGAGCCAGAATATGTCGCTGCTATGCTGGATCGCGAAAAACTGACCTCCACTTACCTCGGTGAGTCGATCGCGGTACCCCACGGTACGATAGAAGCGAAAGACCGGGTACTGAAAACCGGCGTGGTATTTTGCCAGTATCCGGATGGTGTGCGTTTTGGCGAAGAAGAGCATGACATTGCACGTCTGGTGATTGGTATCGCGGCCCGCAACAATGAACATATCCAGGTGATTAGCAGTCTGACCAATGCTCTCGATGATGAGCACGTAATAGAGAAACTGGCCACCACCACCCGCGTACAGGACGTATTGGATCTGCTTGGGGGTAAGACCACCACAGTGTGATCACTGTCGGTGACTACGCCGGCGCGTGATTTCGCCGACGTAGTTGATACATGATCATTCATCAGGGTCCGGCATATCCGGCCCCTTGTGACTTTACAGGTAATAACACAATGAAAGCACTCCATTTTGGCGCCGGTAACATTGGGCGCGGTTTTATTGGTAAATTGTTGGCTGATGCCGGAATCGAACTGGTCTTTGCCGATGTTAATCAGACGGTGTTAGATGCACTGAATACACGCCATGAATACCCCGTGCATGTTGTTGGTGAGAATGCACAAACAGAGATAGTCAAAGGGGTGAGCGCGGTAAACAGTAGCAGCACCGGGGCTATCACGCTGATTGCGGAAGTGGATTTAGTGACCACGGCTGTCGGACCGCAGGTCCTGACGCATATCGCCGGCAGTGTCGCCAGCGGGCTGGTACAACGCTGTAATAGCGGCAATACGCAGCCGTTGAACATCATTGCCTGTGAAAACATGGTGCGCGGCACCAGCCAGTTTAAACAACAGGTACTAAACGTCCTGCCGGAGCAGTATCACGCCTGGGTTGAACAACACGTCGGATTTGTTGATTCCGCGGTTGACCGTATTGTGCCGCCCACTGGCGCAGGCAGCCATGACCCGCTGGATGTCACCGTTGAAACGTTCAGCGAATGGATCGTCGATAAAACACAGTTCAAAGGTGAGTTGCCCACCATTGCGGGTATGGAACTCACGGACAACTTGATGGCATTTGTTGAGCGCAAGCTGTTCACGCTAAACACCGGCCATGCGATCACGGCCTATCTGGGTCAGTTAGTCGGCCATCATACGATTCGCGAGGCGATCCTGGATGAGAAAGTGCGCAGCGTGGTGACCGGCGCCATGGAAGAGAGTGGCGCGGTCTTGATCAAACGCTACGGCTTTGATGCCGCTAAGCACGCGGCGTATATTCAGAAAATTCTTAGCCGTTTCGAAAACCCTTATCTGAAAGATGATGTTGAACGGGTAGGTCGCCAGCCATTGCGGAAACTGAGTGCCGGTGACCGCCTGATTAAGCCGCTCCTCGGGACACTCGAATACCATTTACCCCATCCAAACCTGGTTAAAGGCATTGCCGCCGCGATGCACTACCGCAGCCAGCAGGATCCTCAGGCGCAAGAGCTCCTTAGCCTGTTGAACAAACTTGGCCCACAAGCCACACTGGCACAGATCTCCGGGCTGGATGCCAACAGCGATGTCGTTATCGCAGTGGTGCAGGCTTACAATGCCATGCCATAATGCGTGCGCTCCCCGGTGAGCGCAAAGGGCGCCCACCGTTGGTGCCCCATCGCGTGATGACTGATATGCAGGCCATAATGGAACAGAAGCAGGCTTTTGAAAATCGGGTGCTTGAGCGCCTGAATTACGGTCGTTCAGTACGAAGCTTTTTAATAGCCGCTGTCGAACTGCTGGCCGAAGCCGTCAATATTTTAGTGATCCAGGTGTTTCGCAAAGATGATTATGCGGTGAAATACGCCGTTGGGCCTTTGCTCTCCGGTCAGGGCCCGCTGGGTGAGTTGTCGGTACGCCTCAAGCTAATTTATGGACTTGGGGTGATCAACCGCCATGAGTATGAGGATTGTGATCTGTTAATGGCCCTGCGTGAAGAATTGAATCATGACGGTACGGACTACCGCTTTACCGACGATGAAATTCTTGGGCCGTTTGGCGAGCTGCACTGT
This sequence comes from Enterobacterales bacterium, assembly GCA_015655145.1. Classification (GTDB taxonomy): domain Bacteria; phylum Pseudomonadota; class Gammaproteobacteria; order Enterobacterales; family Enterobacteriaceae; genus JAATFO01. Next base: position 22,174 of record JAATFO010000125.1, read on the forward strand.
GTCGCGGCCTGGCCGCCCAGACCGGACTTTTCTACTGAGGATACGAAGTTACGCGCCATGCAACAACAACGCTATCAGCAGATTGTGCGTTCAACCATGGTGCTTTCTCTGACCGAGTTAATCTCCCGCATCAGCCTGAAGCAAGCTTTCAAAAAGTAACCCGCGAATCATCGGCTTTTCGTGTATCCTTTGCCACAGAGCCATAATTTCAGGTATTGACGATGAAAGAACAGGAAAAAACCGAAATAAAACAACTGAGTGATCAACTCGATATTCTTAACCGCAAAGAAACCACATTGCTGGCATCTGGCGATGCGGAAAAGCTGGGTGAGCTGTTACAGAAAAAAGATAAGCTGATAGCAGAGATCGCGCGTCTGAAAACGCTGCGCGAGCAAAAACTGAGCCTGGAAGCACAGAAACTTCTGCTACTGCCATTCAGTCGTGCCATCAGCAAAAAAGAGCAGGCCGATATGGGTACGCTGAAGAAAAACGTGCGTGGGCTAGTGGTCGTCCATCCCATGACCGCGCTGGGTCGCGAAATGGGCCTGAAAGAAATGACGGGCTTCGCGAAAAAATCCTTCTGAGCAACCAACAAATCGCTGGCGGGAATGTCCCGCCCATCCCTGGCTAAGCGAATACCCTACAGGCAGGCGAAATCAATGGGGATGTATTGTCTGCTGTACCAGGCCCTGCACGTTATCCATCAATGCATAACGACGGCGGTACTCTGCGCGTTTCTTACTGGCGATCTCTTCTGGCGCTTTGCGTGGCAATGTTAGCGGCAGCGTATACAGTCCCTGGTTATCCGCTACACCATTGAGTGAAGTCCAAAACTCACTGTAACAGGCGATAAACACCGATTTCTTACTGTGCCGATAACGCCAGCGATGGAAGACATGTTGGCTATCGCCCACCGCAATAATATGTTTTATCGTGCATTCCGCCGCCAGGATAAATAATGTTTCCATAAGCAAACGTTTAGGGAACAAACCATAACAGGCTTTTGTTGCATGGCGAATGACATCACTGGAAATATTTTTATGTGGCCCTTGTAAACCACCGATCAAAATCGTCGCATTGTTGTTACGTTGAATTATGGTAAAAGAAAGCATAGCAATAACTATATTATTATAGCGTAGAACCAGTGTTACTTCGCCTTCGCGATCAAAATAACCAGGGGAATAAGAAATAACAAAAGACTCTCCGTCTTTGCCGTCAAATGCAGCCAATACTTTTTCAATCGGGCTTTGCAACAACTGGTATAACCCCGAGTCGGATTGGTTCTGAATAAAACGATAATGATCAATCAGCGCCTGCGCACGCGCCTTTACGCTAAAGCCAGCACACAGATAAGGACGATGAATCTTAGCCGGCAATAAACCCCGCGTCATTAATGACTGCCGCATTGCGGGTAAAGTAGCAATTTGTTGCAAATAACGAGACGTAGTTACCGGAAATAACAGTGAACGCAATAAAAACTTTATCCGAAAACGTCGACTTTGCCACAGTTTATTTGGCTGAAATTGTCCACTGACTAATTGAAAAAACAACGAACCCGGTGACGCAACAGGCGACCGGCTGAGAGTAATTATCGACATGGCATTATTAAGAACATGTAGTGGTAAACGCAGTTACTCTACAACATGAAATCTCAACGGCAGGTTAATACCAGGGGAAAGAGCAAGCAAGCAAATAAATAAAAAATCCGACGCTACCAATATAACGTCGGATTCACCGTCATCACCACGCGTTCACGCGGCAAAGGGACACTTATTTCGCTGAAGAGAAACGTGTTGCCGCTTCATCCCAGTTCACTACATTCCAGAATGCCTTGATGTAGTCAGGACGTTTATTCTGATATTTCAGGTAGTAAGCATGCTCCCATACATCCAGACCAATGATCGGATAGCCTGAAACACCGGCGATCGCGTCACCCATCAATGGGCTGTCCTGGTTAGCGGTGGAGACCACAGCCAGTTTATCGCCTTTTTTGACCAGCCATGCCCAGCCAGAACCAAAACGGGTCGCAGCGGCTTTTTCAAATGCTTCTTTGAATGCATCAACGCTACCGAAATCTTTTTCGATGGCAGTTTTCAACGCGCCCTGTAACGTGGTACCGGTTTTCAGCCCTTTCCAGAAGAAACTGTGATTAGAATGGCCGCCTGCGTTGTTACGCAGTGCAGTTTTCTTATCGGCTGGCACTTGATCCAGCTTGGTGATCAGTTCATCTACTGGCAGATCGGCAAACGCCGTGCCTTCCAGCGCCGCATTAGCATTGTTGATATAGGCCTGGTGGTGTTTAGTGTGATGGATTTCCATCGTCTGCTTGTCGAAATAGGGTTCCAGTGCATCGTATGCATAAGGCAGGGATGGTAGTGAATAACTCATGTTCATCATCTCCATTATTGTTGGGCGATACTTTTTGTTTTGGTTAGTATCGCGTAAGCAGTCGGATCATTATAGTTAAATAAATGATCGGGAAAAGGATAATCAATGCCCTTTTAACATCATGGTCATTTTGAGATGACGTTCAACGCCGGAGCCAAACCCCGACGAGGAAAATCACAGAATGGCCTGGCTGCGTACCATCACACCGCGTTTAATGCGGCCAGTGATTTATCCAGTGCACCCACCAGCCAGTCAATATCGCTTTCCTGGAACGCTAATGGCGGACGTAGTTTCAGCACATTACCATACGGACCCGCAACCGAAGTCAGCACATGATTATCCCGCAATTGTTCAATCACATCCAGCGCCAACGCCTTATCCGGCGTTTTACTGTCACGGTTTTGCACCAATTCGAAGCCAATAAACAGCCCGGCGCCACGTACATCCCCCACGCAAGCATATTTATCCATCAACTTACGTAATTCCGCTAACAGCATCGCGCCGACAACACGGCTGTGCTCCTGCAAACCTTCCTCTTTGATAACACGCAGCACCGCTTGTGCCGCCGCCATGGCCACCGGATTACCGCCAAAAGTATTAAAATAGGGGATCGATTGACTGAACGCGGCGAGAACATCGCTTTTCGCCAACAAGCCCGATACCGGAATACCGTTACCCATCGGTTTACCGGTGGTAACAATATCAGGGATGACACCATGACGGGCAAACCCCCAGAAGGTATCGCCGGTACGGGCAAATCCCGGCTGCACCTCATCGGCAATGAAAATGCCGCCATTTTTATGCACCACATCCACGGCCTGCTGCAGAAAGCCCCGCGGATTCGGTAATACGCCATCGGAAGAAAAAATGGAGTCGGCGAGGAAACCGGCAAATTTAATGCCGTGCGCGTGCATATCATCGATCTGCTTTTGAATCTCGCGAGCAAACCAGGCGCCTAAATCCGGCGTATCAACACGATAGTGATCAGGCGGCGGCACCAGGCGCGTGGTTGGAGCCAACGGCTGACCACTACCCAATGCCGGGGAAGCGCCAGAGGTTAGATCACTGGTGCCGTGGTAGGCTTCCTGGCTGACAATAATCCCGCTGCCGCCACTGTAAGCCCGGGCGACACGAATGGCTAAATCATTGGCTTCTGAACCGGTACACATATACATGGCCCGATCAATTTCCGCAGGCAATGTCGCGAGCAGCGCTTCCGAGTAATCAAGAATACGCTCATGCAAATAACGCGTATGGGTATTCAGCATTTGCATTTGCTGATGCACCGCCGCAATCACCGCCGGGTGACAATGGCCAATGCTCGCCACATTGTTATAGGCATCCAGATATTTATCACCCGCCGCATCCCACAGATATTGTCCGGCGCCGCGCACCAGATGTACTGGCTTACGATAGAACAATCGGTAGGATTCCCCCAGTACCTTACTGCGTTTATCGGTCAGTTTGCGCACATCGGCGGTTAAACCGGCGGCATGCTCGGCTCGAAAACTGTTGGTATCCATGATGGTTGAACGTGTAGTCATGGTAACTCCCGTAGCAAAATTGCGGATAGATCAGCCAGAGAATACGGCCGGAAAGTGTGCTGCCTGCCATTATCATGGCCCATTCGACAAAAAATGCAATAAAATACACAAATACAACAAAACGCACAAAAACACCGTCTGATTTGCCGCACTGGTGTGGCTTTCACTGGCACCAGGCGCTAAAGTCAGGGGCCATCGTTGTGCTACCAGGAAAAATTTTATGCTGCAGGAAACGCGCTTACACCGTATTCGGGCACTGCTCACGACATTGAATCAACTCAGTACCGAGCGAATTAGCAAAGAGCTGGGCATCTCACGCGAGACCGCACGCCGCGACATGATAGAACTGGAAGCACTTGGCGTAGCGCGACGTGTTCACGGTGGCCTGGTGATGATCAGTACCCCTCCGGAGCCGCCACTGACAATACGCAGCGCGGTGCTGGCAAAAGAAAAACGCGCCATTGCCCGTGCCGCCACCCGCTATTTACAATCGGGACAAACGCTGTTTCTTGATGCGGGCAGCACCACCACCTTGCTGGCTGATGAGCTACGCTCGATGTCAGGACTCACCATTATCACCAACAGCTTGCCGGCAGCACTCGCCCTTAGCGCGGCTGAAGAGCACGATGCATTGAATAATCAGGTGATTTTACTGGGCGGGAACATGCTGGCGGGCGCGCCACAGACACGGGGCGAATTGACCATGAGCGAAATTTATCGTTATCGGGCGGATATCGCCCTGCTTTCCCCTGTCGGCGTCGATAGTAAAAACGGCGCCAGCAGTTTCCAGCCACATGAAGCCGCCATCGCGCGGGCGATGACACAGCAATCCGGTCAACTCATTTTGCTGGCGGACCACAGTAAATTGGGCATCACCAGTCGCAGCATCTATGCGGCGCCCAAAGAAATCAGCCTGTTGATCACCGATGCTGGCGCAGAAAAACAGCCAGCGTTGAAGGCGCTGGAAAATGTTTTACCGCAGGTGATAGTCGCCTGATTCCAGACCGATGCTGCAATCATTTGACATCGCAGGGAAACGCCCCAAAAAGAGGATGTGTTTACACAAACCGTTTTTCAGCGCCATGTCCGGGATGGTTCTGTCATACCAGCCGTTGGGGATGCGTATAGACTGTTGCGCGTCCGGGTTTGCTAAACCCTACCAGCGTCAAATGACTGCGTTCAGCCACCTCAACCGCCAGCCGGGTTGCCGCCGAGACAGCAAACAGGATCTCCACCCCACACATGGCTGATTTCTGTACCATTTCATAGCTGGCACGGCTGGAAATCAGCGCCGCACCGGTAGTCCATGCCGCCTGGCTACGGTAGCCCAGCAATTTATCCAGCGCCACATGACGTCCGACATCCTCACAGCCGCCAGAAAGTTGGCCTTCGGTTGTCATCCATGCCGCCACATGCGTACACCCGGTTAACTGTCCGACCGGCTGGAAATCTTTTAGCTGGCGCAATGCACCGTCGAGATTATCGAGATCAAAGGTCTGGGTGAAGGGCAACGGCGGCACCGGTTTGCCGATTTCATTCAATTGCTCAACGCCGCAAACACCACAACCGGTACGGCCGGCCAGTGCGCGCCGTTGTTCTTTCAGTCCACTGAAGCGACGGCTGGAAAGCTCAATCTGCACTTCAATTCCCTGACAGGTGGGCACCACATCAATACCAAAGATATCCTGCGGTGTCGCAATAATGCCTTCTGACAGCGAAAAACCGATCGCAAAAGCGTCAAGATCTTTCGGGGTGGCCATCATCACCACATGTGAAATACCGTTGTAGACCAACGCCACCGGCACTTCATCCGCCAGCCAGTCTGATTGTTGACTGCTCAGCGTTGCCCGCTGCCAGACCTGAGTTTCACTCATTCCGGAGAGTTGACCCGCATGAACAGCCATTTCCTGTATCAAATCCTTCACTGTTTAACCCCTGTCGGCCACAACCACACGGAATAAGTGGTATTATTTAATGCACGTTGGTTCTGTCTGGCAATTCTGAACCGATACATTGCACACCGCAAAAATTTCGCGCATAAAGGGGGGGAAACCGCCCTGATGACACAGTGAAAGGTTGGGTGGCCTCGGTCCGGGAAAAAAAGCACTCTGCGCGCAAGTATTGCGCTGTTTATGTACCTGCACAGCCAACGAAAAACAGGAAAAGCCCCTGATGAGTATTCGCATTATCCCGCAAGATCAACAGGAGAGCAGCGCCAGGACAACGACGGAGATGATCCCGCCATTACTGTTCCCCAGCCTGAAGAACTTGTATCTTCGCCGCGCGGCGCGTTTGCGTCAACTGGCAGATAAGAACCCATTGGGCGACTACCTGCGCTTTGCCGCAGTGATTGCTGAAGCACAGGAAATTGTGCTGTACGATCACCCGTTATACATGGACCTGCACGCACGCCTGGTAGCAACAGCCGCCATCGAGATCCCCCCGCTCGATATTCACACGCTGCCGCGCGCCCTTCACTGGCAGCGTGTGCTACATTCATTGATTGCGGAGCTGAAGCCGGAAATGAGTGGCCAGGCATTGGTGGTGCTGGAAAATCTGGAAAAAACCTCAGTCCCGGAACTGGAAACCATGGCCAGCGCCTTGTTCAATAATGCCTTTTCTCAGGTAAGCAGCGATAAAGCGCCTTTTATCTGGGCCGCACTGTCGATCTACTGGGCGCAAATGGCGGCGCTTATTCCGGGCAAGGCCCGGGCTGAATATGGTGAGCAGCGGCAATTTTGTCCGGTATGTGGCAGCGTCCCGGTCGCCGGTGTTGTCCATATGGGTGGAGATCCCCATCTATTGCGCTATTTACACTGCAATCTGTGTGAAAGCGAATGGTATGTCGCACAGGACAAATGCAGCAATTGTGAACAAACGCACGATCTGCATTACTGGTCGCTGGACAGTGGCCAGGGGTTAGTTAAAGCGGAAAGCTGCGGTGATTGCGACACCTATCTGAAAATGCTTTACCAGGAGAAAGATCCGGCGGTTGAACCCGTCGCCGACGACCTCGCCTCACTGGTACTCGATGCGCGCATGGAACAGGAGGGATTTGCCCGCAGTAGCCTGAATCCGTATCTGTTTCCCGGGGAATAAGACGGTTTTTCGTGATGAGCGCGGCTTTCCTGTGCATTTACGCCAGCCAGCGATACGGGGACGTGAGCACATAACCAAATGTAACGCAGTTTACCCTGATTAACGGAGCGAACAGAATGAAGCTGATTGGCAACTATACCAGTCCTTTTGTACGTAAAATTTCAGTGATCATGCTGGAAAAAGGGATAACATTCGAGTTCATCAACGAATCACCGTGGTCGCCTGAAAGCCCTGTCACACGCTATAATCCGCTGAGCAAAGTCCCCGCACTGATGGATGATAACGGTGACATCTGGTATGACTCCCCCATCATTGCCGCTTACCTCGATACCCTGGGTATACGCCCCGCGCTGATCCCCACTGATAACCTGCAGGCACTGAAAGTTCGCCAGTTGGAAGCGCTGGCGGACGGTGTCTGTGACGCCGCGTTGATTATCTTGCGGGAACAGATGCGTCCGGCGGAACGCCAGTTGGACAGCGAGCTACAGCGCCAGCAAGCAAAAATTCAGCGCGGACTGGATGCCCTGGAACGCGAAGCGGCCCAGGGGATATTACTCAATGGGGAAACCGTGACGCTGGCAGATATCGCCACCGCCTGCACGCTGGGTTACCTCAACTTTCGTAGCGTAGTGCCTGACTGGAGTCATGATCGTCCGGCACTGGTGACGCTGGCGGAAAAACTATTCCAGCGTGAAAGCTTTACTCGCACCGTTCCTCCGGCGGCCTGACGCGGACAGGGTTGGCTATATCGTCGCTGGCGGTTTCAGCGTATTCTGTCGAAAAATCATGTTTAATACATCTGATGAAAGATTACACGCCGCTGTTAACCACGCTGGAAACACAGCTTGCCGCCAAAGATAAAAAACCGCTTTACCAACGTTTCGCGTTGGTGATCAAAGCTGCGGTGCGTAACGGCATGTTGCAGCACGATGATATTCTGCCCAGTGAACGTGAATTCAGTCAGTTATTACCCATTTCGCGCATTACCGTACGCAAGGCGCTGGAAGCGCTGGAAAATGAAGGGGTGGTTTATCGCTCGCGTGGTTATGGCACCCAGATTCGCAGCCCGCTGGAATATTCGCTGAAAGAGTCAAAAGGGCTGTCACAACATGTGGTGTTAAACGGCAAGACCCCCAGCACACGCTGGATCAACAAAAGCAGGGTAGTCTGCAACGACGAAATCGCACATTTGTTGGCACTGCCGAGTGGCAGTCACGTTTTTCTGCTTAAACGCATTCGCTATGTCGATGAACAGGCAGTGTCGGTCGAAGAATCTTACGTACCAGAGGCGTTAATCGACAATCCGGATCAGATTGGCGTGTCACTGTATGACTATTTCCGCGCCCACGACATTCAGCCCGGCAGGGCCCAAAGTCGGGTCAGCGCCCGTATGCCAGACACGGAAATACAACAGCAGATTGCCCTCGCCGACAATCTGCCGGTTCTGGTGATCAAACAACGGCTACTGGACGTCGAAGGCAATCCCATCGAATACAGTATCAGTTACTGTCGTAGTGATATGTACGTGTTTATTGCAGGCTAGCATGTTGTCGCCAGTAACGGCTCAGTGTGGCTTTATCGGGGGCGCAATCGCCACCACGATGCGCCACCACCCAGGAAGCCACCGCATTACCCAGCATCACCGCATCTTCCAGTGTCCAGCCAGAGGCCAAAGCCGCCAGCACGCCGCCTGCATGGCTGTCACCCGCACCAATGGTATCCACCACGACTGTGGGTAACGCCGGAACCCAGCCAGTGCCTTGCGGTCCGGTATAACAGGCTCCGGCGCTGTCCATGCGCACAATCAGTGGCGAGTCATAAACATCACGCCAGTGTTGTAACAACGCCTCACAAGAAAATACACCAGACTGATGGCGCTTTTCGCGCCAGATTATCCCGGCTTCCTGGCGGTTCAGCGTCACCAGTGGTTGCAATGCCATCAACCGATTAAAGCAATCGTCGGCAATATCCGCCAGCCGCGGGCCGAAATCAATGAATAGCGAAGTACTCGCGCGCCGTGCTTCCAGCCAGTTCAGCAATACGCCAGCACTGGCCGACGCCAGTTGATAACCCGACACATAAAGCCAGCTTTGCGACGCAACCGGTAAGCGATTAAGCATGTGAGCATCCCACTGATTTTCCACGCCGCTCACTGACAAAAATGTGCGTTCCCCATCCGGTTCAACCAGTGCCAGACACCAGCCGTTGTCGCCTTTATCCGTTATCACCGCGCTACTCAGACCATAATCAGCAATCCGCTGGCGAATAATATCCGCCCAGATCCCTGTGCCGATCGGCAGTGCATTCAGCGCCTGAACACCTAAGCGTTTCAGCGCGATAGCCACATTGAGGGCACAACCGCCAACGTTAACGCCCTGTTGATGCAGTTCAATATCGCTGCCACGATGAGGTAACGAGTAAGCATCGGCAATCACATCCACCACTGCCGCACCCAACACACACACCGGAAAGCGCGGCGTTAACCGTTGCAGATCGTCACTGGTCGCCATAGGTGGCCTCGCGCTGCAGGCGTAAACGCAAAAATTCCCGGCTATAGTGAGTGAAATCGCATTGGTTAGCGGCATCAAGCTGCGCTTTCAGCGAGGCGTCAATGCCGTCAATACCCCGTAATGCGCCACAAATTGCCACCGCCATCGCCCCGATGGTGTCGGTATCGCCACCCAGATTGGCGCAAAGAATAGCGCAACGGTTTGGATCAGTACCTGACAGTTCCACCATCGCCAGGGCCGCAGGTACCGATTCGATGGTGCTGGTGCCAGTACCCACCAGTTGATAAATTCGCGTCATTGCCTCTTCCGGGCCATATGCCCTGGCAACCACCTGTAACGCCAGTTCAATACGTGCCGCCATGGAAGCACTGAATGTGGTGATTCTTTTTTCTTGTGCCGCCTGCGCGATCGCCGATAGCTGATCGCGAATGACGGGCCAGTCGACGCCATCAACCGCCAGCGAGACAGCCCAGGCAATGGCTGTCGCTCCGGCAATCGCCACATCTGCCTTATGGGTTGGGCTTGAAGCGAGCGCCACCTCATCAATAAAACCCGCCAGATGACGTGGCGGCAATAAACACCCTAAGGGTGAAACACGCATTGCCGCGCCATTGGTCAGCCCATTATTCTCCAGATCAGCAACCGGTGTTCCCTGTTTCAGCGCATTGAGGGCAATTTTTGAGGTTGGCCCCAGCACATTTTTATTAAAAGCATCGAAACGTTCCGCCCACGTCAAAATGTTGCGGCCAATGACCTCTGGCTCAATGGCGCCTTCACAACTGATAATCGCATCAGCCAGCGCCAGCGCCATTGAGGTGTCATCGGTAAACTCTGCCGTGTTGAAGTAGCATGCGGCATTGTTCTCTTTGGGTCCGGGAAGAAAACGATCTATCCAGCCAAAATGTTTTTTCACTCGTGAACGTGGCCACAATTCTGACGGCATACCCATCGCATCACCCAGCGCCTGACCATAAAATGCGCCCAGAATCCGCTGCTCTTTACTTATCGACATAATGTTTCCTTAAACTCACCCTATTTCCCCCCAACAGGCGTCTCTAACGGCGCCAGCTCGTCACTTTTTCGTTTGCCGTCGCGAAACAAGGTGATGAACACAATGGTAATCACCACAATCATGGCGCTGCCAAATGTCCACATGCCAGCCCAGTGGAAAGTCAGCCCATTTTGTGGTGGAACATAAGCAAACATTTCCTGCATCAGATAACCACCAAGACGGTAGCCCAGCAAACTGCCAATCCCCTGACAGGCCAGCGTTATCAAGCCCTGCGCCGCATTACGCATGGCGACGGGGGCTTTTTTATCCACATAGATATAGGCGGTGACGAAGTAAAAATCGTAACTGACGCCGTGCAATAAAATACCCATAAACAACAGGCTGTAAGTCAGGATGTTCTGATCGCTACCAAAGACAAAGAAAATGTAGCGCAATGCTGCCGTCACCAGCCCCAGCAGCAACACTTTGCCGATACCGAAGCGCTTAATGAAGAATGGCAACGCCAGCAAAAAGAAGATCTCGGAGACCTGACCTAATGTCATCCAGCCAGTGGCATGTTGCAGCCCGACTTCACTGAGAAAACCTTCGGCAAAAATGTAATAGAACGCCAGCGGCATGCTGAACAGGAATGAACAAACAAAAAACACCAAAAAACTGCGATCTTTCAATAGATGTAACGCATCCAGCCCCAGAACCACACGGAGATTAAAGGCGCCGGTACTTTTCGGTTTGGTCGCCGGTAACAGCAAGGCATAAAAACCAAGCAACAACGAACTGGCGGCCGTCACTAACAGCGGGATGGCGCTGGCGGAAATATCCCCCATACCCAGCATCGGCGGCACAAATCCGCAGGCGATACCGGAAGCAATCCAGCCCAGAGTCCCCATCACCCGAATACGCGGGAAATCACGTTCCACATCCGCAACATGAGAAAAGGCAATGCTGTTAGTGAGTGCAATCGTCGGCATGTAAGTCAGTGAGTAGAGCAATAACAACGGGAAAAAAGTATTAAAATGGGTTTGCTGCGCGGCGAAAAACATCAGTAATGCGCCAACGATCATTAATACTGACAACACCTTCTGCGCCTCAAAAAAACGGTCTGTCAGTGAGCCCACGAGGATGGGGGACAATATCGCCGCGATGGAGGTACAGGCATAACACCAGGCAATTTCTACCGGGGTAAAACCATTGCTTTGCAGATAAGCCCAGAGCGGAACAAACCACGCTCCCCAGATAAACCACTCAACAAACATCATGAACGATAATTTAGGTATTTTTGTTTTCATTATCCCTCTCCCCCATGCTGGCATTAAAATCAATCGTACTCCAAAACAATACCTTTGCAATACCATTGATTTTTTAATCCGTTGATGAGAAAAGAGCCTGGTCAAACGCGCGATTAAAATGATTAGGGGGCTTTGTTGAATAAATCAGATTTGTGATAAGCCTCCCCACAGCCGGTTGCTGCTGTCAGGCAATACACACGCTTTCTGGCATTCCTGCCTTCGTTATTTTGTTCAGCGCACGCACCCTGGCCAGAGCCTCTGCAACCTGACCATCGTAGTCCCGCAGCGTCAGTGAACCACCAAACATCGCCTTCACTCTGTACATCGCCGTTTCCACTCTCGATCGACGGTTATAATCTGTTGTCCATTTCCACCGGGCATTGCTCCCGCTCAGCCGCTGATTCGCAACAGCACGGTTACGGTCTGCAGACTCAACCGGCCAGTAACCAGCACCTTTTCGAGGAGGAATGAGTGCGCTGATTTTCCTGCGGCGCAGTTCATCGTGACATAACCGGGTGTCGTAAACGCCGTCGGCTGCTGCTGACCTGATTTTTCGGTGGGTCTGCCGGGGTAACCCGGGAAAGGCTTCTGAGTCCGTAACATTGTTCAGCGACAGGTCAGCACAGATAACTTCATGCGTGTTCGCATCAACAGCCAGATGCCGTTTTCGCCAGATACGACGCCGTTCTTTGCCGTGTTTTTTGACTTTCCACTCACCGTCACCGAAGACCTTCAGCCCTGTGGAATCAATCGCCAGATGCGCGATCTCACGTCGGGTGGACGTTTTAAAACTGACGTTAACTGACCTTGCCCGCTTGCTGACACGGGTGTAATCCGGGCAGCGCAGTGGGACACCCATCAGAGCAAAAATGGAATCAATAAAACCCTGTGCCGCCCGCAGGGTCAGCCGGAATACACGTTTAACCACAAGGGCGGTGGTGATGGCGAGGTCAGAATAGCGCTGAGGTCGTCCCCGCGATGAAGGTGTTGCTGATTCATACCAGGCCTGAACGGCTTCCTCATCCAGCCAGAAAGTGATGGAGCCACGGTTGACGAGCGCTTTGTTGTAGGCGTACCCGTTGGTGATTCTGAACTTCTGTTTTGCCACAGGACAACCTGTGTTGTCAGGATGATGCGTGATCTGATCCTTCAACTCAGCAAAAATTCGATTTATTCAACAAAGCCCTTCGCGATGTGGAAAAAAACAGACTGTCGTAATGGCGTTACCGTGAAGGGCATTGGGCAGATGAGCCTGACGAATGGTTCTTATAACATAATTTAGCAGTTCACCAGTAATGACAGATTAAAAAGGAATGTATAACTTTGTGTAAATATTATACCTGGCTTACGTTTTCATACCGTTATAATTAAGACTGCAGTATCATTATTGATGATACTCTTTTACAGTAATTAATTACCGCCCATTATTATTTTTGGCTTATTCTCTTACTGGCATCACCAGAATGACGCGCCTCACCTCTTCCTGTAACGAAAATTATGTCGGGTGACAAAAGGATATGCACACTAGAAACGCCTGACATAGCATGTTGTTTGATATGCCGGACATCAGTTTCTTTACGTTTTGCTGACAAAGAAAAGCCTTTTTTGCTTTATCAGCAAAAAAGGCAAGACATCGTTGATCACGATGAGATATATTTTTGGTCCAATGTACTCGAATACTTTGGGTTGTATCTGTGTAGCCAGTGCCTGTTCGTCTGTATCACTGATACGGGGTCAGATGATTGCGACTCCTGCACTTGCCACCTTTCTGCAACACAACGTTTATTGAGTAGATATAAATTAACACTAGCGGGATTCAGGGTTTGCCACTAACGATAAACAAAAAACCTGAGCCGAAGTGTGTATTCCCTGGTGCTGACTAATAATCATCTGATTAAAAAAATCAGATTTTTTAACATTTTTATGCACATTGCTTTTATTGCACAAGTGTAAGGGCTTTTATTTTGTAATGCTAGTTAGACTTAGGTATAGTTTGGTACTATACTTTTGTGCCATTATATCTATGTTACGCATTAACTGATGAGGTAATTAAATGTCTTTCGCATTTTCAGATAATGAAGTCATAAATAGCGCGATGAAAAACTACCTGAACAGAAAATTAAAAACTTATGGTGACATTAAGTATGCTTATCTCATCATGAACAAAAAAAAACCAACTGATATCATCATTATTTCAAACTACCCATCAGAATGGGTCGACACCTATAAGATGAACAATTATCAACATATTGATCCGGTTATTCTTACTGCATTAAAAATAGCATCTCCTTTTTCCTGGGGTGAAAATATCGTTATCAATTCAAAGCTGAGCAATTCCAAATTTTTTAATTTATCTAAAAAATACAACATCATAAACGGTTACACGTTCGTGCTTCATGATCAAAACAACAATCTGGTAACCCTGTCTATTATGATAGGTGAGAATGAAAGTAATGATATTGAAATGATAGAAAACAACAAAGATAAAATTCAAATGTTGCTTATTTATGCTCACGAAAAATTCACCACATTTTATCTGGAAATGGTCCAGAACAAAAATATCAATAGTGAAAATGAAAAAGAACTTTTTTCTCAAAGAGAAAATGATATTCTTTATTGGGCAAGTATGGGTAAAACCTATCAGGAAATAGCGTTGATTTTAGGTATTACGACAAGTACAGTAAAGTTTCATATCGGTAATGTCGTCAAAAAATTAGGTGTTCTCAATGCCAAACATGCCATCAGACTGGGCGTTGAGTTACAACTAATTAAACCTGTTCCTTTATAAGCTTAACCGACAAAGGCCAGTTCACGAGCCTGTCTGAGCCATCCCCGGTGATTTTGGCTATACGAGTAATCAATGCATTTTGACTTTCATCATCAACCGGCAGATTCAGTAGATATATTTTCTCTTTCTTCTCTGAGAGCCCCTGCGAAATAACAGAAATTTTCCATCCAGAACGTTTTAAAATTGTCAACATCGAATGACTGACAATGGTTAATATCCCTTCAATGTTAAAATGTCTGGCATAGCGAATCATTGCCAGGAAAAGCATCAACCCTACCGGATTTTTTTTGGAAATTAAATGACGTGCCCGTGCTTTGTCTACAAAAAAACGGCTTGACTCTACGTAGTTCCCGGAAGGAATATTCATCTCGCCGAAGTAGGATGAAAAAGTGCCGGTTATCATGTTAGGATACTGCATCTCGATAATTCTCACACTACAAATTATTGTGTCATTGGTGACACCTAAAATATAATTTGCGTGATCATTATCATAGGTATCAAATTCCATATTATCAATACAGTTTACAGCCCAATCCAGACGATCTTTAAATGTTTCCTTGCGTAAAAAAAACATCTCGTTAAGTTGTTTTTTTGACATATGTCCGAAATTCACTTCAAATATATCTAACATGACCTCTCCAGTCACATATTTTTAATGTTAACACAGTCATCTGGCTATCAACGTTTCAGCAAAATCCTGTGTCATTAGGCGATTCTCACCACCAAATTCGTTTTATCATTACTGAATACTAAATATAACATAAGTTATGCATTTTGATGATGATCATGGTTTTGTTTATCAGCAAGATACTGTTTCTTTGCGCCAGGAAGGCGAACATCCGCCAGGGCAAGGCCCTACAGCACCGATGTCTTTCTCGGACAATACACCTATCCGATCCAACAGGTTATCCGCTTTGGCAACAACACGGCGGCCGAACACGTACACCCACACACCGGACTCTGAAGCCAGAAACCATACCGCTCGAGGTTGCTGGCGGATTTCAGTGATTATCGAGACAGCCCAGCGCAGTCTCGACAACCCCGATAGCCTGCCATGAAGCCAAATACATGCATGATTACAACACGAACTTTTCAATCGCCCATGCAACGCCATCTTCAGCGTTGGTTTTGGTGACAAACTGGCTGATGGTTTTCACCGCATCAATGCCATTGCCCATCGCTACCCCGGTTCCGGCATACGTCAGCATGGCCAGATCATTTTCCTGATCACCAATCGCCATCACCTCATCAACTGACAGACCGAGTTTTTCCGTCAGTGTGCGAACGCCAGACCCTTTATTAACCTGTTTATTGAGGATTTCCAGATAGTAAGGCGCACTCTTCAGAATGGTGTACTGGCGCCGGGCATCCTTTGGCAAACCAGCAATAGCGGTATCCAGCACCTGCGGATGATCAATCATCATCACTTTTGGAAAGGTCAAATGAGGGTCCATCTCATCCACTGCGCGATAGCGTAGCGGTATGCCCGTTAGACTGGCTTCATGGATGGTATATTCACTGATGTCTTTGTTCGCCGTGTAGAGAAAGTTTTTATCCAGCGCCTGAAAATGCACGCCCAGTTCCCGCGATAACTGTTCAAAATAGAAATAATCATTAAAAGAGAGACTGGTTTCCGCCACACAATCGCCGTTGATGGTGCGCTGCACCAGGGCGCCATTGTAGGAAATGCAATACTGCTCTTCCTGTAACAGATCCAGTTCCAGCAAGTAACGCTGAACACCAATAAATGGCCGGCCAGTTGCCAGCACAATATAGACGCCTTTATTACGCGCCAGACGAATTGCTTCCTTCACTCGCGGCGTAATACTGTGCTGAGGGTTAAGCAGCGTCCCGTCCATATCAATCGCAATCAATTTTATCGCCATAGCATCCTCGTCAAACCAGAGTTTGTTTGTATGCTAGCGCGATTCAGCACAGATTGACCAGCCTGATGAGCATTGTGGGATAACGATGAGGGGCAGCATGGGGCGTATAACATCAGGTTGCGGAGCGTCACTGCGGCCTGATGACACCCAATAACGGCAATATTATCAGCACGCATAAGGCTAAGAAAGCGGCCGGGCATCCGCGCACGCACGCATTAACCCGGCGGTCATAACGGGCAACTAAATATCGATATTTGCAGCCTTCAGCGCATTCTCTTCAATAAAGGCACGACGCGGTTCAACGGCATCGCCCATTAACGTGGTGAACAATTGATCTGCGGCAACCGCATCTTTTACTGTCACACGCAACATACGGCGACTACCGGGATCCATGGTAGTTTCCCACAACTGTTCCGGGTTCATTTCCCCCAGGCCTTTATAACGCTGTACCGAGAGACCCCGGCGAGACTCTTTCACCAGCCACTCCAGTGCTTGTTCAAAACTGGCCACAGGCTGGCGACGTTCACCCCGCTCAATGAAAGCATCCTCTTCGATTAAGCCGCGTAGTTTCTCGCCTAACGTACAGATCTTGCGGTATTCCCCTCCCAGCATGAAATCAGTATCCATCGGATAATCCGTATCCACGCCGTGCGTCCGGACACGCAACACCGGTTCGAAGATATGTAATTCGCGGTTCTCGCGGACCAGCGCCAGATAACTGCTGCCATGCACATCGTTCTCATTCAGGTAAGCCACCAACGTATCGATCCACTGTTTAACGGTGGTCTCATTGCTGAGATCGCTTAGCGTTGAATGGTAAATCAGGGCATTCAACAGCGCCATTGGGAAGCGACGCTCCATCCGCTTAATCATTTTCTGTGCACTGTTGAATTCAGTCACCAGGCTTTCCAGTGGAGCACCGCCCAGCGCTGGCGCACTGGCATTGGTATGCAACGTTGCACCATCCAGCGCAATGGCAATTTGATATTGATCCATCGCTTCATCATCTTTGATGTACTGTTCCTGCTTGCCCTTTTTCACTTTATAGAGTGGCGGCTGAGCAATATACACATGGCCGCGCTCAATGATTTCCGGCATCTGACGGTAGAAAAAGGTCAATAACAACGTACGGATATGCGAACCATCGACATCGGCATCGGTCATGATGATGATGCTGTGATAGCGCAATTTATCGGGGTTATATTCGTCACGACCAATACCACAGCCCAACGCGGTAATAAGGGTAGCCACTTCCTGTGAAGAGAGCATCTTATCAAAGCGCGCTTTCTCCACATTGAGGATTTTCCCCTTTAGCGGCAAAATGGCCTGGTTCTTGCGGTTACGACCCTGTTTGGCAGAACCGCCTGCGGAATCCCCTTCCACCAGGTAGATTTCAGACAGCGCCGGATCACGCTCCTGGCAATCCGCCAGTTTCCCTGGCAAGCCAGCCAGATCCAGCGCACCTTTACGCCGCGTCATCTCGCGCGCACGACGTGCCGCTTCACGGGCCCGCGCCGCATCAATAATTTTACCTACCACGATTTTCGCGTCACTGGGATTTTCCAGCAGGTATTCGGCCAGCATTTCGTTCATCTGCGACTCAACAGCGGATTTCACCTCAGAAGAGACCAGCTTATCTTTCGTCTGTGAGGAGAATTTAGGATCCGGTACTTTGACCGAAACCACGGCAATCAGCCCTTCCCGGGCATCATCGCCGGTCGCACTTACTTTCGCTTTTTTGCTGTAGCCTTCTTTATCCATGTACGCATTCAGCGTACGCGTCATGGCCGCCCGAAATCCGGCAAGGTGCGTACCACCATCGCGTTGTGGAATATTGTTGGTAAAGCAATAGATGTTTTCCTGGAAGCCATCATTCCATTGCAGTGCGACTTCAACGCCAATACTGTCTTTTTCGGTGGAGAAGTAGAACACTTTCGGGTGGATAGGCGTTTTATTTTTGTTGAGATATTCCACAAACGCCTTGATACCACCGATATAGTGGAAGTGATCGTTTTTACCGTCGCGCTTATCTTCGAGGCGGATAGCAACGCCGGAGTTCAGAAAGGAGAGCTCGCGCAGACGTTTTGCCAGAATTTCATATTCAAACACGATGACATTGGTGAAAGTTTGGTGGCTTGGCCAGAAACGCACCCGCGTCCCGGTCAGTTCGGTTTCTCCGGAAACCGCCAGCGGCGCTTGCGGCACGCCATGCACATACACTTGCTGGTGTACTTTCCCTTCGCGACGAATGGTCAGTTCCAGTTTTTCCGACAGCGCATTCACCACCGAAACACCGACACCGTGCAAACCACCGGAAACTTTGTAGGCGTTATCGTCAAACTTCCCACCGGCATGCAATACGGTCATGATCACTTCAGCGGCGGAAACCCCTTCTTCTTCATGAATTCCGGTGGGAATACCACGGCCGTCATCCTGTACGGAAACGGAGTTATCTTCATGAATAGTGACAAGAATTTCTTTACAGTAGCCAGCGAGTGCTTCGTCAATGGCGTTATCCACAACCTCGAATACCATGTGATGCAAACCGGTGCCGTCATCGGTATCACCGATATACATTCCCGGGCGTTTGCGTACTGCATCAAGCCCTTTCAGGACTTTGATACTTGAGGAGTCATAAGAATTCGACATCAACGTTTCTCACTCATTTAATCTTCAGGTTGAACCACTATTTTACCCTGTTCCACACGGAACATCTTGCCCTTTTCATCATTCATATCGATGACATGTTCAGCACCGATCGTGCTCACAAACACCTGGGCCCGCGTGGCTTTCAGCCGTTGCGCTAATAAGCGACGACGGCTTTCATCCAGTTCAGAGGCAAAATCATCAATCAGATACAGGCAACGGCGCCCACTCTGACGGGTGAGAAACTCACCCTGCGCCAGTCGCAACGCACACATCAACAGCTTTAACTGGCCGCGTGAAAGTAAATCTTCCACCGGCGAGCCATCGGCACGAATGCGAAAATCAGCCTTATGCGGGCCACTGGCGGTATAGGTTAATGCACGATCACGCTCAAACTGACGTTCCAGCACGCTGGCGTAATCACTTTCTTTATCCCAGCCACTCTGGAAGGACAATGATAATTGGTACTCAGGCAAAAACTGGGCACAGGTGGCGATGATATCTGCGGCAATGGCATTGCTGTATTCAGCCCGCCAGGCGCTGATTTGCTCCGCCAGCGGCGCCAGCTCTTGATCCCACGCACGGATTTGTTGATAACGCGAGACCTGACGCAATGCGGCATTGCGTTGTCTGATCAGACGACGCAAGTTACTCCAGGCATTAAAAAAACCCGGCGTATTGTGAAAGCAGCCCCAGTCGATATACGCCCGCCGGTATTTTGGCCCGCCGTTAAGCAGGGTAAATCCTTCTGGTGTAATCAGTTGCATGGGAAGCAGTTGCGCCAGTTCCGCTACTTTATGTCCATCGCTGCCGTCAATACGCACCTTGCTGTCGCCAGCCCGGTTTTTTGTCAGCCCTACCGCTATCTCTCGTTCAGCGCTGTCAATCCGGCCATGTAAAACAAAGGATTCCTGCCCATGGCGAATAACACGCCCGGCTTGTAAACTGCGAAATGCCCGTCCGTGACCTAAGGTATAAATCGCTTCCAGTACGCTGGTTTTGCCACTACCGTTAGCCCCCAGCAGAAAGTTAAAACCCGGGGCGAGCGAGAGGTCCGCATGTTCAATATTGCGGAAATCGTTGATAAGAAGGCGGGTCAAAGCCATAGAAAGCGACATTTCCAAACAGGCGAAAAACCAGGACACTGATGTCGCCGCCAGTATGTGCGCGCACAAAACCCGGCAACCCGCACGGACATAACGTACGTGAGGATTAAGCGCACTGTCCAGGCGCAAAGCAACCCGTGAGTCAGCCGGTTATCACACACTACAAACGCATTGGCATGACAACATAGGCCGCCGACTGACTGGCAGCATCTTCAATTTGCACGCTGGACACGGAATCAGTCAACAACATACGAACGTTCTCACATTTCAGTGCATTCAGCACATCCAGCACGTAACTCACATTAAAACCAATTTCCAGGTCAGTACCACCATAAATCACATCCAGAAACTCCTCCGCTTCTTCCTGCTCTGGATTATTGGCCGTGATTTTCAACTGATTCTCGCTGACAGTAAGGCGCACACCGCGAAACTTCTCATTTGACAGGATGGCCGCACGGGAAAACGCCTGTTTTAACAGATCGCAACCGGCATCCAGCGTTTTGTCCGGGTTCTTCGGCAATACCCGGCGATAATCCGGGAAACGGCCATCAACCAGCTTAGAGGTGAAAATAAAGTCACCCACATGCGCACGAATATTGCTGCTGCCGATTTGCACCTGCAACAGGGTATCGCCGCCATCGAGTAAACGGACCAGTTCAGTGACCCCTTTACGCGGTACAATCACCGAATGTGTCGGTAATGTCTGACCAACAGGCATGGAGCAAACGGCTAAGCGGTGACCATCCGTCGCGACCGTGCGCAGTTCTTCACCCTCGGTCTCAAACAACATCCCGTTGAGATAGTAACGCACATCCTGATGCGCCATCGAAAACTGTGTAGCCTCGATCAGACGTTTCAATGTTGCCTGAGGCAAGGTAAATTCCACTTCGCTCTGCCAGTCATCAAGATTGGGGAAATCACTGGCAGGCAAGGTGGACAGTGAAAAACGGCTGCGTCCGGAACGGAGCAGTATTCTGTCACCTTCCAGCACCACGCTGATCTCAGCGCCTTCAGGCAAACCGCGACAAATATCGAGAAATTTGCGGGCTGGCACCGTGGTGGCGCCCGGTTCGTGAGGTTGCGTCAGCGCAACACGCGCCACCATCTCCATTTCCAAATCCGTCCCGGTTAATGACAAACTACCTTCATTGACCTGCAATAAGAGATTGCCAAGAATCGGCAGCGTAGGGCGCCCCCCTAATGGGCCGCTGACTTGCTGTAAAGGCTTGAGTAAGTGCTCGCGTTCTACAATAAATTTCATAGCATCAGGAAGATAATGTTCTGATTAGATTTGAGAAATCTTCTTTAATATCGTGACTCTCTTCACGTAGCTGCTCAATTTTACGACAAGCATGCAGCACGGTAGTATGGTCACGACCCCCGAAAGCATCACCGATTTCCGGCAAACTGTGGTTAGTCAACTCCTTTGCCATCGCCATCGCCATTTGACGTGGACGCGCCACGGAACGGGAACGGCGTTTGGACAGCAAATCAGCCACTTTAATCTTATAGTACTCAGCCACGGTCTTTTGAATATTGTCGATAGTAACCAGTTTTTCCTGCAACGCAAGGAGATCACGTAATGCTTCACGCACAAAATCAATGGTGATGGCGCGGCCGGTAAAATTCGCGTTGGCAATCACCCGATTCAGCGCGCCTTCCAGCTCACGGACATTGGAACGTAAACGTTTGGCAATAAAGAACGCCACTTCACCCGGCAGGCGGATATTGTTTTCATCCGCTTTTTTCATCAGGATTGCCACCCGGGTTTCCAGTTCCGGCGGTTCAATGGCCACCGTTAGCCCCCAGCCAAAGCGAGATTTCAGCCGATCTTCCACCCCATTGATCTCTTTTGGATAACGATCCGAGGTCAAAATAATCTGCTGGTTGCCTTCCAGTAACGCATTAAAAGTATGGAAGAACTCTTCCTGCGAACGTTCTTTATTGGCAAAAAACTGGATATCATCGATCAGCAACGCATCGACCGAACGATAATAGCGTTTGAACTCTTCAATTGCATTGTTTTGCAACGCTTTAACCATGTCCTGTACAAAACGTTCCGAATGCATGTAGACCACTTTGGCATTGGGCTTACGCAGCATAATGCCATTGCCTACCGCATGCAGCAGGTGAGTTTTACCAAGGCCGGTACCGCCATAAAGAAACAACGGGTTATACGCGCCGCCAGGGTTGTCCGCCACCTGTCGTGCCGCTGCGCGCGCCAGTTGGTTAGATTTCCCCTCAACGAAGTTATCAAAGTTATGTTTGGCGTTCACATTAGAACGGTAGGATAGCTCGGCCGGCGCCGGAACGTTATCCCAGCTTGGCCTCCGGTGTACAGGGCGAGTCTCTGCCGCCACGGCCGGCGCAATGGCATTGGCATTTGCGTTGGTGGCGGGCGGACGACTGATGTTCACAGTCACGGGTTTACTGCCTACTTCAAAACGCAATAACGGGACGTCCTTACCGCAGAAGTCATTAAGTAAGCCATTGATATTATTTATATATTTATCTCTTACCCAGTCAAGTACAAACCGATTTGGCGCATACAAGGCCAGCGTATTGTCGTTCAACTCAGCCTGTAATGGACGTATCCACATGCTGAATTCTGTGGCAGGTAGCTCATCCTGTAAACGGGCAAGACACTGTTGCCAAAGCGAAAGTGACACGGCGGACTCCACTCGAACAAAATCGATAAGTAAAAAAGGCGCTGAAGCGATAAATTCATTATTTTTTGACGTATGCCGATAAAACACATACGAACCGCTATACCCGTCATCCTTTTTCTCGTTGCATATCTGCTGGCGCTGCTCGTTCAACCAAATTCTCATCGGAGTAAACTCCGCGAGATTCGCGCTCTTGCCACCGGTCGACAACGTGAAATCTGGTAGGTCTGTTGCGGTTATTCCACGGACGATCGCAGGGAGGATCGTTAGTGGAAGGGCGGATCATAGCGTAAACCGCGCCAGAGATCTTCACTTTCTACGCAGTTTGATCCTTTTTATCCACAGGCCACCATCGCGCCGGACCAGTTTACGCTAACTGATCCAAAAGACATTCAGGATCCTCTCTGTTGATGTAAATTTTCCGCCGTCGTCACGTTATCGCAGACAAACGATCACCTTAAGATCCCGTCCGATCCTTGCGCTTTATAAATGACACCGTATAATTCTTTTCCCGGTATTTTTCGCCTGCTGGCCAATGCAACACGATTTGTGGGTCGATCCGGGGCAATCAGACGCAAACATAGCGCGAAGTAAATTGACTCCTGGCTGTACAATTATTACAATCCCGCCTCTTTAAATTAAAGACACAGTGAAGCGGCGGTCATTTTTACTGTCCCGCAATGCGTCACCCAGTGAAATTTTTCAAGTTTAGGTAGAAATCGCCATGAAACGCACTTTTCAACCGTCCGTACTGAAGCGTAACCGTTCTCACGGTTTCCGTGCTCGTATGGCAACTAAAAATGGTCGTCAGGTTCTGGCACGTCGTCGTGCTAAAGGCCGTTCTCGTCTGACCGTTTCTAAGTAATAAAAGCTAACCCTGCGTGGTTAAGCTCGCATTTCCCAGGGAGTTACGCTTGTTAACTCCCACACATTTCACTTTCGTCTTCCAGCAACCACAACGGGCTGGCATGCCGCAGATTACTATCCTCGGCCGCCTTAATTCGCTGGGGCATCCCCGTATCGGTCTTACTGTCGCTAAAAAAAATGTTAAGCGCGCGCATGAGCGGAACCGGATCAAGCGATTGACCCGTGAAAGCTTTCGCCTGCGTCAACACGAACTCCCCGCAATGGACTTTGTGGTAGTGGCTAAGAAAGGGGTTGCCGAGCTGGATAATCATGCGCTGACGGAAGCGTTGGAGAAATTATGGCGTCGTCACTGTCGCCTGGCTCGCGGTTCCTGATCATGCTGATTCGCGTTTACCAACGCGCCATCAGTCCATTGTTGGGGCCGCACTGCCGCTTCCATCCAACCTGCTCACAATACGGTATTGAGGCATTGCGCAGGTTTGGCATGATAAAAGGCAGTTGGTTGACAATGAAACGCGTATCAAAATGCCACCCTTTGAACCCGGGTGGTGACGATCCGGTGCCACCAAAAACCGACGATAACCGAGAACATTAACGATGGATTCGCAACGTAATCTTTTTCTCATCGCTTTTTTGTTCGTATCTTTCATGATCTGGCAAGCCTGGCAAACGGACCACGCTCCGCAGCCGCAGCAAACCCAGACGATGCAGAATACGACCAGCACAACCGGTGATACCGCCAGCCAGGGCGTTCCAGCCAGCGGCCAGGGCAAAACAATCACCGTGAAGACTGATGTATTGTCTTTAAGCATCAACACCCGTGGCGGCGATGTGGAACAGGCGCAATTGCTGACCTATCCGGATAAACTGAGTTCTTCTCAGCCATTCCAGTTACTGGAAACCACTCCCGAGTTTCTTTATCAAGCCCAGAGCGGACTGACGGGAATCAATGGTCCGGATAACCCGAACAACGGTGCGCGTCCACTGTATACCACCACTCAGGATAACTTCGAACTGGCGGACGGACAAAACGAGTTACATATCCCACTCACGTTCACAGCGGAAAATGGGGCGGTTTATACCAAAACATTCGTGCTGAAACGCGGCGAATATGCCATCAATGTCGATTACCAGGTGAACAACACCACCCAGCAACCGCTGGAAGTCTCGATGTTCGGTCAGCTGAAGCAAACCATCAACTTGCCGAAGCATCGTGATACGGGTAGCAACAACTTTGCTTTACATACTTTCCGCGGTGCGGCTTACTCCACCAGCAATGAAAAGTATGAAAAATACAAATTTGACACTATTGCCGAAAACGACAACCTGAACACCACCACCAGTAATGGTTGGGTGGCGATGTTACAGCAATATTTCGCTACCGCCTGGGTGCCGCATACAGGTAACAACACGCTTTATACCAGCAATTTGGATAATGGCGTCGCAGCGGTCGGTTACAAATCAACCCCGGTCAGTATCGCGCCTGGGGCTCAGCAAAACCTGTCGGCGACATTATGGGTTGGGCCGGAAATTCAGGATAAAATGGCGGCAATCGCCCCTCATCTTGATCTCACGGTCGATTACGGTTGGTTATGGTTCATTTCTCAACCGTTGTTTAAATTGCTGAAGTTCCTCCATAGCTTTATCGGCAACTGGGGCTTTTCCATCATCGTTATCACCTTTATTGTGCGCGGTATTATGTATCCGCTGACGCGGGCACAGTACACCTCAATGGCGAAAATGCGCATGTTGCAGCCAAAGATTCAGGCGATGCGTGAACGGCTGGGTGATGATAAACAGCGGATGAGCCAGGAGATGATGGCGCTGTATAAAGCCGAGAAAGTCAATCCGCTGGGGGGATGTTTGCCGCTGGTCGTTCAGATGCCCATCTTCCTGGCACTGTATTACATGCTGATGGGCTCTGTTGAGCTTCGCCATGCGCCGTTTGCCTTGTGGATTCACGACCTGGCAGCGCAAGATCCGTATTACATTCTGCCGCTTCTGATGGGGGTGACGATGTTCTTCATTCAGAAAATGTCACCGACCACCGTAACCGATCCGATGCAGCAGAAGATCATGACATTTATGCCGGTGATTTTCACTGTGTTCTTCCTGTGGTTCCCGTCTGGCCTGGTGCTGTACTATATCGTCAGCAACCTGGTAACGATTATCCAGCAACAGCTGATATATCGCGGCCTGGAAAAACGCGGTTTGCACAGTCGCGATAAAAAGAAAGCCTGATGCAGTCATTAATCATCAAACCTCGCCCGGTAAAATTACTGGCGCCGGTTTAAACACGGCACACGAACGACTATCATAAGGCGGTCATCAGACCGCCTTATTTTTTATCTGTCAGCGAGATCACACCATGAGTCATAGTGAAACTATCGTCGCCCAGGCCACACCGCCAGGCCGTGGCGGCGTTGGTATTCTGCGTGTTTCTGGCACGAAAGCCGCCACAGTGGCGCAGCATCTGCTCAGCAAGTTACCGCAGCCGCGTTATGCAGATTATTTGCCGTTTCTCGATGCTGATGGCAAGGCACTTGATCATGGCATTGCATTGTGGTTCCCAGGGCCGAACTCGTTCACTGGTGAAGATGTACTCGAACTGCAAGGCCATGGCGGCCCGGTGATCCTCGATCTGCTGCTAAAGCGCATTGTAGCGCTCCCGGGCGTACGTATCGCCCAGCCGGGTGAATTCACGGAGCGTGCTTTTCTTAATGACAAACTCGATCTGGCACAAGCCGAGGCCGTCGCTGATCTGATTGATGCCAGCTCCGAACATGCGGCTCGTTCCGCGCTCAACTCATTACAGGGCGTTTTTTCCAGCCAAATTAATCATCTGGTGGAAGCACTCACTCACCTGCGAATCTATGTTGAAGCGGCGATCGACTTCCCTGATGAGGAAATTGATTTTCTTTCTGATGGAAAAATTGAAGCCGAACTGAATACGGTGATCGCCGATCTTAACCGCGTGCAGGCAAGCGCGCACCAGGGCAGCCTGCTGCGCGAAGGCATGAAGGTGGTGATCGCTGGTCGCCCGAATGCCGGTAAATCCAGTTTGCTGAATGCGTTAGCCGGGCGTGACACGGCCATTGTCACCGAGATTGCCGGCACAACACGTGATGTATTGCGTGAACACATCCATATTGATGGTATGCCACTGCATGTGATTGATACCGCTGGTTTACGTGAAGCCAGCGATGAAGTTGAACGCATCGGCATCGAACGCGCCTGGCAAGAAATTGAACACGCCGACCGGGTGTTGTTTATGGTCGACGGCACGACAACAGCAGCGACCGAACCGGCACAAATCTGGCCCGATTTTATCGCCCGTTTGCCGAACAATCTGCAGATCACGGTGATACGCAATAAAGCCGATATCACCGGAGAAACGCTGGGTCTGACAGAAGTGAATAATCACTCACTTATTCGTCTCTCTGCCCGAACCGGCGCGGGTATTGAGGTACTCCGCGAACACCTGAAACAGAGCATGGGGTTTGCCGGAAACCTGGAAGGCGGTTTCCTCGCCCGCCGTCGCCATGTACAGGCACTTGAGTTAGCGGCCACTCACTTACAACAAGGAAAGGCGCAGTTATTGGGCCACTGGGCTGGCGAGTTGCTGGCGGAAGAGCTACGGTTGGCACAACGGGCATTAAGTGAGATCACTGGCGAGTTCACCTCAGATGACTTACTCGGGCGTATCTTTTCAAGTTTCTGCATCGGCAAGTAACGCTGAGTCTGTAAGCGTCCACTCACTTCCAC
>JAATFO010000093.1 GCA_015655145.1 Enterobacterales bacterium
ACAACTCATCACGCGCATACTGTTTTATCTCATTGATGACACCGTCGACGCGCACATCAGGTAAGTGACGAATTTCAAAATCAAACTGGCAATCTTGCGGCACAATATTGAGCGCTGTTCCCCCATTAATGGTGCCGATTTGTAGTGTGCTATAGGAGGGATCAAAACGCGGATCCTGCGCGGTAGCAAGCTGGCTGCCTAACGTGGTTAATTTATTGATCAGTTTGGCGGCATACTCGATGGCATTCACCCCCCGCGGTGCATAGGCAGAGTGACACGCATGTCCATGCACTTGACAACGCATGGCAAACTTTCCTTTATGGCCGTATACCGGCTGCATTTCCGTGGGTTCGCCAATAATACACATTGCCGGTTTGTCTTTGGATGCGTTGATATGCGCGACCAGGCTGCGCACGCCCAGACAACCGACTTCTTCATCATATGAAAAAGCCAAATGCAGCGGCATACGCAAGGGATGTGCAAGAAAATCAGGCACCGAGGCTAATACGCAGGCGAGGAATCCTTTCATATCGGCGCTACCACGGCCATAGTAACGGTCTTCTTGCTGCGTTAGCGCAAAAGGCGGCACTGACCATGACTGCCCATCGACAGGGACGACATCGGTATGGCCGGATAACATCACACCGCCATTCCCCGCCGGACCGATACGGGCGTATAAATTGGCTTTGCTGCCGCTATCATTATAAAAAAGCTGTGTTGGCACGCTGTACGTCGCCAAATAATCCTGAATAAAATGAATTAATTCAAGATTAGACTCACGGCTGGTGGTATCAACCGCCAGCATTTTTTCTAGTATGCTTCGCACACTATTACTCATTGCCCGGAACCCCATAACTCGGCGCTTCACGGGGATCTATAGCGCGCGTAATGTATGCCTGCATCTGCGGTTCGTAGGCCAGCCAAAGATGCGCCAGTTCGCCGATAGGATCTTCATCCGCCCAGTCAACCCGGAGATCAACAATTGGCCAGGTGTAATCCCCGACAACTTTAATCGCGGCAGAATGTACCGGCCCGGCTTCTCCGCCTTTAGTCAGGGCGGCCTGGAGGGCGGCCATTAGGCGGTCGGTTAATTGACCGTGGGTTTGCTCAAAGGTGGTGGCCATCGCGGTGATCACCTCTTTGTCAGCCAGCATGTTTCCTGCGGCCACGCAGTTTTTCCCCTGCACCACATTATATGTGCCTAATGTTTTTTCGCCGCTAAATACCGCTGTTTCACCATGACTATCAATTACTGTGACTTGTCGGTACTCGCTAAAACCATTACTGGAAAGAACGCGTTCTAAAGCATCTTCAGGCTTTATTCCCTGTTCCAGGTGGGCCAAAATTTGTTGCCCAAGCATGGGTAGGGTGATGTTCTGGCTTGAAACCGCGCCCACGCCAGCCAGCAGCCAGGGGCAACGGGCGCCGACAGCAATACTTGAAGAGCTAAGCGCAATGCCTAGCTGCCCGGTTTCTGCACAGCGTGCTGCAATAGAGAATGTCATGCCAGCTCCTTAACGACTTCGTCATCCGGAATAACGGCAATGACATCAATTTCCATTAACCACTGCGGTTGTGCCAGTGCGGAAACGACAATGCCAGTGGAAATTGGGAATACGCCTTTAAGCCATTTGCCGACTTCCTGATAAACCGGCTCACGATAGCGGGGATCAATAATATACGTTGTGGTTTTGACAATATGAGAAAGGTCGCTTCCCGCTTCCTTAAGCAGTTGTTTCACGTTTTTCATGGCTTGTTCAGCCTGGGCGCGAGGGTCACCTAATCCAATCAAATTACCATCGAAGTCAGTGCCAACCTGGCCGCGGACATAAACCGTATTTCCCGCGCGAACAGCCTGGCAAAGATCGTTATCCAATGACTGGTTAGGATAGGTCACTTTAGTATTGAACATGCGAATACGTGTATGCGTTGGCTTACTCATGAACAACTCCTGTAAATGATAACTATGAACGCTGTACCGCTCAGGTACAACGAGTTCGGTATTTTGTGCAAAACAAGTAACGCACAACCGTTCAGCACACGGTTGTGATGAAAAACAATCTGTTTATCATGCAGAACAAACGGCATGAACGAAATGATGTTTTTTATAAGCGCTGGCAAGGTAAAAACTAAGTACGCGCCATCTTTCATCTTGCCGCTCCCTTGCAACAGGAATGATTGAGGACGCAAGCCGGATCAGTTCGCCGCTTCGTCACTATCGCAGGTGTTCATTTGCCGACGGCGGTACACGCTATCTCGGCTGGCCAGCCAGTAATACAGCGGTGAAGTTACCAGTAATCCGATCAGCCAGGAGAGATCGGCGCCATGAATATAGGCTGAAATGGGGCCGACATATAATGGCGTATTCATGAAGGGTATCTGTACCAAAATACCGATGATATAAGCCAACAGCGCTTGAGGATTATAGCGGCCATAAATGCCGCCATCTACGCGGAAAATCGATTTGATATCATAATGCCCTTTATGAATGGCGTAGAAGTCGATCAAATTGATGGCGGTCCAGGGAACCAAAACGACCAGTAAGGCGAGCACCAAATCAACAAAATGGCCGATAAAGTCCGCCGAGGCGAAGATAGCCGCAATACAACAACCGACAAGAACGATCACTGAGAGTATCGCCCGGCTTTTACTCGTAGGGATCCAGCGCCAGACAAAGGTTTGTACCAGGGTGATCAACGACAGTACTGCACCATAGAGATTCAGCGCGTTGTGGCTAATGACACTGAGCAGAAAAAGTATCAACATGAGTGGGCCGATGGAGCCGGTAGCCAGCTTCACTGCATCCATTGTGTCCATGCCTACCGGCGTCGCCAGTACTGCAACAGCGCCAAAGATGAAGGATAAACTTGAGCCTAATGCCGATCCCAGATAAGTCGTCCAGAATGTTGCTGATACCGGGACATCCGCTGGCAGATAGCGGGAGTAATCTGACACATAAGGAGCAAAAGCAATTTGCCATAAGGCCGCCAGCGATACGGTCGCCAGCCATCCGGAAAGCGTAAACCCGCCGCGGGTCAGAAAGTCAGCGGTGTGGATGTGGGTAAAAATATAGCCAAAGCCAAGGATGATCCCAATACCCAGTACCCAGGTACCAATACGGTTAAGCACATGGATAAAGCGATAACCGATAATGCCAATCACACCGGAACCTATCGCGCCCACCACAATGCCTACCGGGACAGGGATACTGGCTGCAACGCCATGCAGTGATTTTCCGGCTAAAACAATATTGGAGGCGAAGAACCCGATATACATCACACCGGCTATCACAACGACCAGCAGGGAGCCCAGGGAACCAAATTGCGCCCGGCTTTGGATCATTTGCGGGATACCCATTTGAGGCCCCTGAGCCGAGTGTAAAGCCATTAACACGCCACCAATCAAATGGCCGGTTAAAATGGCGATAACGCCCCAAAATAAATTTAGCTGGAACAACTGTACGCCAAGAGCGCCGGTGACAATGGGTAAAGGCGCGATATTACCGCCGAACCACAGCGTGAACAAATCTTTGACTTTGCCGTGGCGATCCTCCGCAGGAATGTATCCAATCGTGTGTTTTTCAATGAGTGACGGCGATGTTTCAGTGGTGGACATGGTGAACTCCAGGGCAGGGAACAGTACTTTTTTATAGTGATATCGCCGTTTTCAGACGGCTTTTATTGGCGGTGATGATGCGCATCGTTTTAGCGGCAGGTAAATTATTAAGTTTATTTCTTAAAGGAATAAAAAAAATATCCCTACAGGATATCGTGTTATCGCATGGGTGGTGCAGTCCGGAGTGAAGATGCGATGAGAAGAAAGAACAACAGGCCGACGAGTGGGACTATGTCACGATGGACTCATCTCAGTCCCCTGTGTGTGCCAAAACAGTCACCCTGTGCGGTCACCCGAATCACTGACCGCAGTCGGATCATCGGGATGCGCTGACTTTCTGTTTTACTGCACACGGCTATACATGAAATCGTTCAATGTATTTGGTGTTAATACCATAAATCTGCTTATTATAACGCCAGCATTAGGTTGAAGATTATCAAGATTCCTGATGACGTTGCGTTGGATCCTGGTACGCAAGATATTTGCGTTGTGTGGCGATATGGTCAGCAATATATTTTGCGTCATGCCATACACCCCAAATAAAGGTGGAACCACGACGCGACAGCCACGGCAAACCTAAAAAATAAATACCGGCTTCGCTTGATACACCACGCTGATGTTGGGGTTGGCCTTTGGCATTAAAAGCATCGACATTCAGCCAGCTATAATCGACTGTGTAACCTGTTGCCCAGATGATTGATGTAATACCCGCTTGCGCTAAATTAAGCTGTAATGTTGGCTGAGTGATGCATTCAGGGTCGGGCAGAATATTGCGTGCTTCAGGTTCTTCCGGCAGGTCAAGCCCATTACGAAGAATATACGCATCCGCCGCATCCAGCATGGCCAGATAATTTTCATCACCACGTGCGATATTGTCTGCCAGATCGGGCGAAAAAGTGACCACGCCATCCTCGAAGGATTTAGTCAGGCCAACAAGTCTCATACCTTTATTAGCCAGTTTGCGGAAATCAACCGTATGTCCACCTTGCGCGCCACTTACTGCAATCGTGACATGTTCTTTACCAGGCTGGCTGGCTGATGCATCCCATAGCCCAAGAACGCCCAGCCACCAGCAGAAGTCCCGGTTGCGGTATGAGCGAGGCGGACGGTCATGCGATCCAACAGAAAGATAAACGTTTCTTCCCGCGGTCAGTAGTTCATCAGCGATCTGTACGCCGGATGCTCCCGCACCGACGACCAATACCGCCCCTTCAGGCAGTTGTTGTGGGTTACGGTATTGTGCTGAATGAATTTGCGTCAGTTTCTGGTCTTGCGGCGCAATGGCCGGAATAACCGGGCGCTGGAAAGGTCCTGTGGCGGCAACGATATGTTTAGCTTCGATGACGCCTTCAGACGTTTCTATCCTGAAGCCCGGGCGGCCCTGATTACGTTCCACGTGCCTCACTTCAACGCCAGTACGAATTTGCGCGTTGAATTGTTTAGCATAGGCAACAAAATAGTCGGCCACCTGTTCTTTTGGTACAAAGCTGTCAGGATCAGCCCCAGGGAACGCCATGTTAGGGAAGCGGTCATGCCAGGCGGGACCATTAGCAACCAGAGAATCCCATCGGCCGGTACGCCAGGCGCCAGCGATGCGATTTTTCTCCAGCACTAAATGAGGTATACCCAGTTTGGTCAAATGTTCACTCATTGCCACACCCGCCTGACCGGCACCGACCACCAGCGTATCAATGTCTATTTTTTCTACTGTCATCTCTGCGTCCTTAGAATGGCTATTAGGCCAGGTAAGCCATGACTCACCATCTTATAGAGGACCAAGACTATTGAACGGCGTTAACTTGGTAAAATATTATTAAACTAATAACTGAACATAAATTAATGATGCAACGGAAGCATGCGGATTGTGCCCGTCAGCTATCAGGGCATCACCCGGAATTATTGCGTATGAGCATTGCTCTTGTTTTCCCCATTTAACGACAGGTACCGGTTTCATGTGCTGTTTGATGATTAAGGTCGTTTAAACAGATTATCAGTGTAAATTATTATTTACGATATTTTGTCGGTTGTATTTTGCCATCACAATTAACTAATTGATTTATAATTATTATTTAATGCGATTTGTTTTTAGTAAATTAAAATGTACACACATGGATTGTCTGATTTACGATTTGTGTTAAAGTATGTGTCATCTCACTGAGGATCTGATTAACGCGAAAACGAATAGGGAAAGATCAAGATGATGCAGAAAGACACGCTAAATAATGTTCATATCGTGGATGAACAGGTATTAATTACCCCGGAAGAGTTGAAGAAGGCGTTTCCACTCAATGCGCAGCAAGAAATGCAGATTGCCGCTTCGCGCCAGATCATTTCTGACATCATTGCCGGGCGCGATCATCGTTTGTTGGTGGTGTGCGGTCCCTGTTCGATTCATGATACGGAAGCTGCGTTAGATTATGCCCGTCGTTTGAAACATCTTTCCGAGCAGTTGAAGGACCAGCTATACATCGTTATGCGTGTCTATTTTGAAAAACCCCGCACCACCGTTGGCTGGAAAGGGTTAATCAACGATCCTTACATGGATAACTCGTTTGATATGGCGGCGGGCCTGCATATTGCGCGGCAGTTACTGGTCGACCTGGTTGAAATGGGATTACCCCTGGCGACTGAGGCGTTAGATCCGAATAATCCGCAATATCTCGGCGATCTGTTCAGTTGGTCGGCCATCGGCGCCCGTACTACGGAATCACAAACGCACCGTGAAATGGCCTCGGGTCTGTCCATGCCGGTCGGTTTTAAAAATGGCACTGATGGCAGTTTAGGTACTGCGATTAACGCGATGCGCGCTGCATCTATGCCGCATCGCTTTGTCGGCATTAATCAGGCCGGGCAGGTTTGTTTGCTGCAAACGCAGGGCAATCCGGATGGGCACGTGATTCTGCGTGGCGGGAAAGTGCCTAATTATAGCGCGGAAGATGTTGCGCAATGTGAAAAAGAGATGCTGAAGGCAGGATTACGTCCATCTTTAATGATAGATTGCAGCCATGGGAACTCGCACAAAGATTTTCGTCGCCAGCCTGGTGTGGCTGAATCTGCCATTGCACAGATTAAACAAGGAAATCGCTCAATCATTGGCCTGATGCTGGAGAGCCATCTCCATGAAGGCAATCAGTCCTCTGAGCAGCCACGCAGCCAAATGCGTTACGGTGTTTCCGTCACCGATGCCTGCATTGACTGGGCGACCACGGAAAATCTGTTACATAGCGTATATCAGGGGCTGGACGGTGTATTGCGAGCACGTTTGTCATAAGAGGTTTAATGATGGTGGCTGAACTGACCGCATTACGCGATCAAATCGATGACGTTGACAAAGCACTGCTTGCTCTGCTGGCCAAACGTTTGGCACTGGTTGCTGAAGTGGGTGAAGTTAAAAGCCGTTACGGATTGCCGATTTATGTGCCGGAACGCGAAAGCGTTATGCTGGCGTTGCGGCGAAAGGAAGCGGAAGCGTTAGGTGTCCCGCCCGATTTGATTGAGGATATTCTCCGGCGTGTGATGCGTGAATCTTACGCCAGTGAAAACGAAAAAGGGTTCAAAACACTGCGTCCTGAACTGCGCCCGGTGGTGATTGTCGGAGGCAAAGGGCAGATGGGGCGTCTGTTTGAAAAAATGCTGACGCTTTCCGGCTATCAGGTGAAAATTCTGGATAAGGATGACTGGGATTGTGCCGAAAGCTTGCTCAGCCAGGCTGGGTTGGTGATCATCAGCGTGCCGATTCATTTGACCGAACAGGTGATCGCTGAGTTGCCTCCCTTGCCTGATGATTGCATTTTGGTCGATTTGGCATCAGTGAAAAATCGTCCGTTACAGGCGATGCTGGCGGCGCATAGTGGCCCGGTATTGGGGTTACATCCGATGTTTGGTCCTGATAGCGGTAGCCTGGCGAAGCAGGTGGTTGTTTGGTGTGATGGCCGGCAACCCGAAGCTTATCAATGGTTTCTTGAGCAGATTCAGGTATGGGGCGCGCGTTTGCACCGTATCAGTGCGGTTGAGCATGACCAAAATATGGCGTTCATTCAGGCGTTGCGTCATTTTGCCACGTTTGCTTATGGCTTACATTTGGCGGAGGAGAATGTACAACTGGATCAGTTGCTGGCGCTGTCATCACCTATTTACCGGCTGGAACTGGCGATGGTTGGGCGGCTGTTTGCGCAGGATCCGCAATTGTATGCTGATATCATTATGTCCTCTGAAAACAACCTGGCGCTGATCAAGCGTTATTACCGACGTTTTGGCGAAGCGATCACCTTGTTGGAGAAGGGGGATAAGCAGGCATTCATTGACAGTTTTCGTAAAGTTGAACACTGGTTTGGTGATTACGCTAAACGTTTTCTGATGGAAAGTCGGACATTATTGCGTTCAGCAAATGACAGCCGCCCGTAATAATACATCTGCTTTTGGCGGTGGCCAGCCAGGATAATATTCTGGCTGGCGAGGTGAGATAATTACTGTGGATCGACCGGTATCACGGTGTCGCTGGGATAGCAGCCCAGTACTTTCAACGACCGGGTAATCTCATTGAGTTCCCGCAGCGCTTGTTGCATATCGCTGGCGCGCAGGTTGCCCTGAACATCAATGTAAAACATCTCTTCCCAGGGGTTGCCATTAATCGGGCGCGATTCCAGCTTACTCATGATCAGGTGGTGCTTACGCAGTACCAGAAGTGCTTCAACCAGCGCGCCGGCTTGTTGGCCGGTGGCCATGATCAAGGTGGTTTTAGCGGGGACTTGCTCTGAAACTTCAACAGGTTTACGCGCCAAAATAATAAAACGCGTCATGTTTTGCCGCTGGTTAGCCAGGTTGCGTTCCAGCACCTGCAAGTGGTACAACGCGCCGCCGGCTTCGCTACCCAGGGCAGCGACGCTTGTTGAATTAAGTGTGGCGACTTTTTCCATTGCGGCAGCGGTGCTTTCAGTGTAGACAATTTTCCAGTGTGGGAAGCGATTGATAAACTGACTACATTGCTGGAATGGCTGCGGATGGCTGTATACAGTTTCAATCTGTTGTAAATCCGTCGGACCTGACACCAGTACGCAGTGATCCGCGTTAATGGTCATCTCACCAACAATCGACAGGCTGGTGGATTGTAATAAATCATACACATCGTTGATCGAACCGGAACTGGTGTTTTCAATCGGTAACACGGCGTAATCAGCCTGGCCGGTTTCCACCTGATGAATGATATCGTGGAATTTCAGACAACCACTTTCAATGAATTCGTCAAAGTGGCGTGCGGCATAATTACGCGCGGCCAGATGAGAGTACGACCCTTTGGGTCCGAGGAAAGCAATGCGGGCTGAGCGGGCATGAGTTTGATTGAGGTGCTTCTGCAAGAGCGCCTGCTGTGTGAGTACGGAATCTTCGATGATCTGCTGAAACAGACGGGTGATGTAGTGTGCATCAAGTTGATGCTTTTTACCCAACGTAATCAGATGCTCCAGTAACGCACGTTCACGGTCGACATCACGAATTGGACGGTGGGTGGTCATTTTTGTTTTTGCCACGTCAATGGCCAGAGCCCGGCGTTCAGCGAGCAGTGTCAGTAATTTTTCATCGACGGCGCTGATCTTTTCGCGCAGGGCCAGTAACGGATTTTCTGAATTCATATTGCTACCTGTCAGATACTCAAAAAAAAACCTCCCGTTCAGGAGGCTTTGTTGTTCGTCTTCGCATTTTTTCTTACACGACGAATTGCCTCCCATTCAGGGGAAGGTAAAAAAGAATGCGAAGAAAAACGGTTGGTGTTTCATGGTGGTGTCCACTCAGAGTAAGGCCCCACAGTAACCGCTGTAATTTATCACTGTCAATAAAAAACGCGCCTACAGGCGCGTAAACAATGAATATCCGGTGATGTTATACCGGATCGACAACATTGAAATCCTTTACGCTGGTTGTAGCGCGACGGGCTTCACCTTTATGCTGGACTTTGTTCAACTGCCGTTCCAGCCGGGCAATTAATTCATTGATAGCGGCGTACATATCTTCATTTTTTGCGCTGGCAATCAATGGGCCATTAGGTGTGTTGATCGTAGCATCGGCAACAAATTCCTTGGGCTCCTTTGACAGAACAATGTGCGGATTGATCAGATGAGTTTGCCATTTTTCGAGCTTGGCGAGACGGTCTTCGGCATGCTGGCGGATAGCCGGGGTGATTTCCATTTGCTTGCTGGTAATGTTTAAAATCATCATTCCTACCTCTCTGTCATTGCCGTCTTGGTTAATTCAGCATAGCGCGAAAGAGAGGACGATGTGTGATTTGCTTCACAAAAAAATGTCACTTTTTGTCAAGGGAAAAAAGTTTGTGAGGCGGGTTGATATATCAGACGGAAAGGGTTGTCGGAACGGATTTAAACGAGCATGCTTGATAAGTTAACCGGGTGGAGGAATCCACTGAGATGTGTTTGAAAGGCAGCCAGTGCGCTGCCTTTTTGTTGTGCACAGAAAACCCCCGGGCAGGCTGGGGGTTGCGTAAAGCTCTCAGCTATAAGTCGGTGATAAAAACCCCTTTTGATTTGTTAAAACACTTTGCGGTCTGGCAACGGCAAAAGTTAAATAAGAAATCGAAAGGGGGTCCCAATGGGGGTCGAAAAGAGCTTAGCGCATACCCGCTGGAACTGTAAATATCACAGAGTTTTAGCACCGAAGCACCGAAGTACCGAAGGCAGGCGTTCTAGGGAGAAAAACGTAGGGCAACAGGCAGCATATTAAGGACGTTATGTGAATGGAAGAATGTGAACATTCTGGAGGCGGAGTGCTGCATGTAACACATCCACATGCTTGTGGCGATCCCCCCGAAAATAAGTGTGTCAATTTTTATGGGATACCTGAAGGGAAAAAGTAGGCTGATGCTTTATGAGCCGTTTGGTGA
>JAATFO010000084.1 GCA_015655145.1 Enterobacterales bacterium
CGCATCACTTACCAGTGTAAGCTCAGCGGGATTCGCTTGCTTGCCGTCTTGCCGTAACGCGAAATCTATAGGGTATAGCAGGTAGACATCTTTCACACCACAGCGGCGTTGGTGGCGCGCGTTCACCTGCATCACTTACCAGTGTAAGCTCAGCGGGATTCGCTTGCTTGCCGTCTTGCCGTAACGCGAAATCTATAGGGTATAGCAGGTAGACATCTTTCACACCACAGCGGCGTTGGTGGCGCACGTTCACCTGCATTCGGGGAAAAGTGAAAGGGGATAATTAATCACGGGCGAAGTATAGCGCCTCGCCCGGGAAACTTATTTCAGTTCCAGTTCATTCATGGCTGCGATGCTAAAACCACCGTCGACATGCACCACTTCACCGGTGATCCCGCCAGCAAGGCTGGAGCACAGAAAGGCGGCGGAGTTACCCACATCTTCAATCGTCACCGTGCGGCGAATCGGGGTGACGGCTTCACAATGTGCCAGCATTTTGCGAAAATCTTTGATCCCGGATGCGGCCAGGGTGCGTATCGGACCGGCAGAAATGGCATTGACGCGCACGCCTTCCGGCCCCATGGCATTCGCCATGTAACGAACATTGGCTTCCAGCGATGCTTTTGCCAGACCCATCACATTGTAATTCGGGATGGCACGTTCAGCACCAAGGTAAGTCAGGGTCAATAATGCTGCGCCAGGATTCAGCATTGCCCGGCACTCTTTAGCCATGGCAACAAAGCTGTAA
Source organism: Enterobacterales bacterium (assembly GCA_015655145.1). Taxonomy (GTDB): domain Bacteria; phylum Pseudomonadota; class Gammaproteobacteria; order Enterobacterales; family Enterobacteriaceae; genus JAATFO01. The sequence goes on from JAATFO010000084.1 coordinate 749, forward strand.
GCACTAATATCGTGCGCAATTTTGAAACCTTCACGGGTTACCGCATTCACATAGTCGCCCACCAGCTGATCGGCTGGCGCATAACCGATAGAGTGCACAAAACCGTCAAATTTTCCCCAGGTTTTTGCCAGCTCGGTAAACAGCGTTTTGATACTGTTATCGTCAGCAACATCGCAAGGCAGGATGATGTTTGAGCCCAGCTCTTGGGCAAATTCTTCCACACGACCTTTCAGTTTGTCATTCTGATAAGTGAAAGCCAGTTCCGCGCCCTGTTTGTGCATCGCTTGTGCAATACCGTATGCGATGGAAAGTTTACTGGCAACACCAGTAATCAGAATGCGCTTACCGGAGAGAAAACCCATAGTTGTAATCCTTATGGTCATTGTAGTTGGCGGTCGCCTCAGAGAGAAAATGAGCAACCGACGTTAATCGTCCTGGCGATTCTATCACGAGTGACAAAAGAGCGTTAATCTGAGCCGGGTTTGTCGTGGAAAAACGTCAAGTCCACGGTATGGATTATCGATCCCTGCGCCAGGCCTCAGCGGTCAGTGCTTCGCCAAAGTGGCTGGCGATTAAGCGCCGGGTCAGATCATGCAGCGGCGATGCCAATACATCAGCAGTACCGCCACGCTCCACCACCTCTCCCTGATGCATCACCAGCAGTTGATCACTGATGTGTTTCATCATGCCGAGGTGCTGGGTCACATAAATATAACAAAGGCCCTGCTTCTCTTGTAATTCCAGCATCAGATTAATTAACTGTGAACGCATTGACATATCCAGCGATGCCATTGCTTCGTCGGCGATAATCACTTTGGGTTGCAGGATCAACGCCCGGGCAAGACCCACACGTTGTTTTTGCCCGGGGGCCAGCATATGCGGATAATAGCCAGCATGATCGCGCAGCAATCCGACCTGGCGCAGTGTAGCAATAATGCGTTTTTCACGCGCCCCGGCATCCAGTTGAGTATTGAGTCGCAGCGGGAAATCAAGAATCTGACTAATACGCTGCCGTGGGTTTAGCGCCGTAGAAGGATCCTGAAAAATCATGCGAATACGTTGGCTACGATAACCGTAATCGCCATATTCCAGCGGGTGATCGTCAATTACAATTTCGCCGGAAGAGGGGGCTATCATGCCACTGAGCATTTTCGCCAGCGTCGACTTGCCCGAACCATTCTCACCGATAATCGCCAGTGTCTGTTTTTCTCGTAAGGTGAAACTGATCGCTTTCACCGCTTCAATATGTTGGCGGCGAAACAGACCGGTACGGTAACGGTAGGTTTTGCTCAGATTACGCACTTCAAGCAAGGTTTCGACCATTACGGCGCCTCCATATTCAACGGAAAGTGGCAGGCGAAAAGGTGCGTTTTGGCGCCGTCAAGGCGCGGAGTCTCGATGCATTTTTTCTGGGCGTAAGGACAACGAGGACCTAAACGGCAGCCTATCGGCAGGTGTTCCAGCGACGGGATTGCGCCAGGCAATGCATTCAGGCGGCTTTTATGCGGCAGCGAGCGGCCAAAATCTGGCATCGCACGAATCAACGCCTGGGTATAGGGATGATGCGGCGTATGTATCAGTGCCTCACTGGTGGAGCTTTCCACCGTTTGTCCGCAATACATCACATTAATGCGATCAACCCATTGACTCATCATCTGCAGATCATGGCTGATCAGTAAAATGGTGGTATGGTTATTTTGATTCAGACTGCTTAACAGACGAAAGATTTGCGCCTGTGTCGTGGGTTCCATGGCGTTGGTCGGTTCATCCGCGATCAGCAAGCGTGGCTGGTTGGCCAGTGCAATGGCGATCATCACTTTTTGGCATTCCCCTTCGGTTAACTCGTAGGGGAAACTGTGCATGATGTCATGGTGATCTTTAATACCAACCCGGTGTAATAGCTCGATAGCACGGGTATGGCGCCAGCGAAAACGCTGATACCAGCGCCCTTTATATGTCCAGCCCGGAATCGCCTGAATTAACTGACGGCCAATGCTTTCGGCAGGATCAAGACAGGATTGCGGCTCCTGAAAAATCATGGAGATATTGTGGCCGATAATTCGTCGTCGCTGGCGAGGCGAGAGATGCAACAAATCAATATCATCGAAACGCATACGATCTGCGGTGATGCGCCAGTTATCTTTGGCGACGCCACAAATGGCTTTGGCGATCAGACTTTTACCGGATCCTGATTCACCGACCAGACCGCGAATTTCCCCTTCATTCAGGATCAGATTAACCCGATCAACAGCTTTTACTGGCCCGTCTGCCGTCAGAAACTCAATGGTCAGGTTACGGATATCAAGTAGCGGCATTATTCCACTCCAGCCATAATTGCGCGGCGAATACCCTCGCCGAGCAGGTTGACTATCAATACACTGATCATGATCGCAGCGCCTGGCAACATGACGGTCCAGGGGGCGACATAAATAAGTTCCAGCGCATCTCCAAGCATCGTGCCCCATTCTGGCGAAGGCAGTTGAGCGCCCAAATCAAGAAAGCCGAGAGCCGCGATATCCAGAATAGCCATCGACAAACCCCGGCTAAATTCGCTGACCAGAAGCGGCAAAATATTGGGCAATATGGCGTACCGAAGGATATCCAGACTGCTGGCGCCATCAAGACGCGCGGCGACGACATAATCTTTTTCTAACTCATCATGTACCGCGCTATAAATGGCGCGCACCAGTCGTGGCAGCAAGGCCAGCCATACTGCCAGTAAGGCATGGGCGAGGCGCGGTCCGATAAATGCCACCACCACGATAGCCAACAACAATGACGGGATTGAAAGCAGCGTATCGAGAATATGGTTCATCACCGCTGAACGTAAGCCATGCGTTAAGCCGGCGAAGACCCCTAATACGATGGCAAACAGCCCGGCAAAAAATGTGACGAGGATCGCTGAACCGACGGTAGGCGCGGCACCACTTAATAGGCGGCTTAATACATCGCGTCCTAAGTCATCGGTGCCGAGGAAGAAGGATACATCGCCATAGCGTGACCAGGAAGGCGGTAACAATTGATAGCCCAGGAACTGTTGATCAAGGCCATAAGGCGCCAGCAAACTGCCAAAGACGCAGAGAAACAGCAACGCGATAAAGCAATAAAACCCCACCATGGCGACGGTGTCATGATAGAACAGACGCCAGGTGTGGCGGAATGGGCCGGGCAGGCGGTTTTCAGCATAAATGTTATCGGAGGGCATAGGATGTCACTTTGCGCTTCTTTATCTTGTTTGATTTTAATTTTTTATTCATATCAATTAATTCCCCCATGATTCATGCTTTATAAAAGCGTGTGCGCATGGCTTACCGGCGCTAAACTCAGAAAAACATCGGCACGTCATTTCTGATTGGTACCGGCCCAATGTCAGGCTGGTATCACGCTTTTTTACCACCACCGTCTGGAGGGCGCATCCGTACAGCTAAGCATAGGCGATTATCCTTCTATATCACTGTCTGAGGCAAGGGAACGAAAGCAACAATTTCGTGCATGGAAGGCCTATCGAAGGGCATACCATTCTTTATGTTTTAACGGATTAGTCATTGCGCCTAAAATATCGGAAACAACATTGACCGAAATAACCATACCGCCAATGACCATCACACCCGCGGAGATCGCGGCATAATCTTGTTGGCGAATGGCATTGATCAGCCAGCGTCCAAGGCCGGGCCAGCTGAAAACCACCTCGGTTATCATCGCCAATGTCAACATGGTGGAAAACTGCAATCCCAGACGCGGGATTACTGGCGGCAGTGCATTATGTAATACGTGACGACGGATGACGGTAAAACGTGATAATCCACGGGTTGCCGCCGCTTTAACATAGTTCTTATCGATCACCTCACGGGTACTGATACGCAGTAAGCGTATCACCTCAGTGGTGGGCGCCACAGCCAGCGTCGTCACCGGCAGAACCATATGAGTGACGACGCTTACCATCATGTCATGTCGCCATGGCGATGTGCTAAGCCAGGCATCAATCAGCGCAAAACCGGTGACATTTTTGACCTGATACAACAGGTCAAAACGGCCGGAAACCGGTAACCAGCCAAGATCGAGCGAAAAGAACAGCGTCAGCAGCAATGCCAGCCAGAATACCGGCATGGAAAAACCAATCAGCGCGAGGGCGCTGATTGTTTTATCCGGCCATTGATTACGCGCCACGCCGGCAATAATGCCGAGTGGAATGCCGATTAACAGAGCAAGGCCAAATGCCATGATGCACAGTTCCAGCGTGGCAGGAAAAACTTCCCGTAATTGCACATTGATCGACTGACCGTTAATGCTGGAAACGCCAAAGTCAAGCTGCAACACACCTTTAAACCAGAACATAGCGGCATTTAGTAGCGACGCACCTTGTAACGGCGCGTGCGGGGTAAAATAGCTCAGGCTGAAACCAATTAATGCCAGCATAAATAAGGTGACGAGCCACAGTAACAGACGGCGCAGGGTATAAATGATCATGGCTTCGCTTCCTCACTCGCATCGCGATGAACACCGGCAAACGAGGCATTGCCAAACGGGCTCAACACCAGCCCCTGAATGTCGTGACGATAGGCTTGCAGACGCAGCGATGACGCCAGTGGCAACACCGGCAATGCAGTGGCTAAAATCTGTTGCGCCTCATTATAACTCTCGATGCGTAATGCCAGTTGTTGTGACAGCAGGGCCTTATGTAACACCGCGTCAAATTGCGGGTCACACCAGTGAGCATAATTGGTTTGCGATCGAATTGCGGCACAACTTAACAGCGGGCGAAAGAAACTGTCGGGATCGTTACTGTCAGTGGCCCAGCCTGAGAGGGTCAGATCATGATTCATCGCCATCAGGCGTTCTCCCTGAAAACGGCCTTCCACTTGCACGATGCGAATACGTACGCCAATTTGCGCCATATCAGCCTGAATCAGTTCGGCGGTTTTTAGCGGGCTGGGGTTCCATGACTGGGAAGCTGAGGGGACCCACAGTGTCAGGTATAAATGTTCCAGTCCCAGTTTTTTTAGTACGTCACGGGCTTGTTTCGGATTGTATTCAGTGACATGAACATGGTTATCATACGCCCAGGAAGCCCGCGGCAGAATTGAGGCGGCAGTTTCCGCCGTACCGTAATAAATCGACTCCATCAGGCGTTCATTATTAATGGCCAGCGCCAACGCCTGACGGACTTCCGGACGATCCAGCGGCGGTTTGCGGGTATTAAATGCCAAATACGCGATATTCATCCCGGGACGCAATGTCAGGCGCAGACGGGGATCATCGCGCAGTATCGACAATTGACTGGCGGCCGGATAGGCCAGGACATCACATTCACCGGTGATTAATTTTGATAAGCGGCCAGTACCGCCTACACCGATATCAATGACCACCTGCGGCATGCGCGGTACGCCTTTCCAGTAGCCAGGATGACGCGCCAGACGGATATATTGTCCGGCACGATATTCGCTCAGCATAAAGGGCCCGGTTCCCACGGGTTGCCGATCCAGCTTTTCCTGTTGCCCTTTCCGGGTAAGCGTATCCGCATATTCCGCCGACAAAATAGGTGAGTAGTGCGTCGCCAGGTGCCATAGAAAAGAGGCGTCCGGACTGTTGAGACGGATTTCCACCGTATACGTATCCAGTTTTTTCACGCTTTGTACGGTATCGGCGAATTGCAGACTGTCAAAATAGGGGTAATTGCCGCCATTGATATTATGCCAGGGATGCTGGCGATCAAAAATCCGGGAAAAACTGAAAACCACATCATCAGCATTTAATGGTCGCGCGGGCGTAAACCAGGCTGTTTTTTGAAAAGCGACGTTATGGCGCAAATAAAAACGATAGACGGCGCCATTATCAAGAATTTCCCAGCGTTCGGCCAGTTCCGGGATCAGTCGATAGGTGTAGGGATCAACATCCAGCAAGCGGTCATATAACTGTGCTGAAAGGGTATCAACCACCAGACCGCTGCTGGCAAGTTGTGGATTGAAGGTATCTATCACGCCGTTGACGCAATAGACAAAACCGCTCTGGCGAATATCGCCGGGTGTCGCCGACCAAACGGATGCGCTTAACACGCTAAATCCTAACAGCAGAGTGGGAAGTATTCTGGGCATAAGATGCAACTGGTTATCGGCAATGCAGAGAGTGTACCGCACTCTCTGCATTGCGCCCAAATTTGCCGGGCAATCGGTGTTTTTTCCGCCTGTGAATGGAATGGGTAATTTCAAATGTTGTTATTTTGTGGAAATCCAATAACGACCAATACGCATAATGTTATTAGGGAAATGAGAAAAATTCTCAACAAAGTACTTTACAGTAAATGGTGAGAATGATTATTATTCCTCTGCACTTCGACGGTGGCTCTACCGTAGGAGAGCACGACATTGCTCACATTGCTTCCAGTATTTTTTAGCCCACCTTGCGTGGGCTTTTTTTTCTCAGCGCTGTCATTCAGGTTTTTCCTGTACCGTGACATCATGTTTTTTCAGCATGGCGCGTAACTGGTGGTAAGTCACTCCGAGCAAACTGGCGGTGCGGCGCTGATTGAAACGTGCCTGATGCAAGCCTTTTTCCAGCAGCGCTTTTTCTTGCTGATTTTGCCACTGGCGTAAATCGACCGGCAGTTCAGGCAGTTGGGATTGTTTTTCCGGCGGTTTCTTGTGAGTACGGTCAGCAGGAAAGGGGTTTAGAATAATATCATCCAGCGCCTCATTCACCATGGTATGGCGATAAACTGAACGCTCCACCACATTTTTTAGCTCACGGACATTACCCGGCCAGTGATGATCCAGCAGCACCTGTTGTGCTGCGGGGGAAAATCCGGCGAACAGCGGCAAACCCAGTTCCCGACACATTTGAATGGCAAAATGTTCCGCCATCAGCAGAATGTCGCTGCGTCGTTCACGCAACGGGGGTAACAGCACCACATCAAAGGCAAGCCTGTCGAGCAGGTCAGCACGGAATTTCCCTTGTTCCGCCAGCGCGGGCAGGTCTTCATTGGTGGCGCACACCAGCCGCACGCTGACCTGTAAAGGCTGGTTACCGCCCACGCGCTCCAGTTGACCATATTCAATGACACGCAATAATTTCTCCTGCACCAGCATGGGCGCCGTTGCCAGTTCATCAAGAAATAAGGTGCCACCGTCAGCACGTTCAAAACGGCCGAGGTGACGCTTTTGCGCGCCGGTGAATGCGCCTGCTTCATGACCAAACAGCTCGGAATCAAGCAGGTTTTCATTCAGTGCCGCACAGTTCAGTGAGATAAAGGGGCCTTGCCAGCGCTCAGACAAATAATGCAAACGACTGGCGATTAACTCTTTCCCGGTACCGCGTTCACCGATAACCAATACCGGTTTGTTCAATGGCGCCAGGCGGGACACCTGTTCCAGCACTTCAATAAAATTATTTGACTCGCCTAACAAATTTTCGATGTGTTCGCTCATAATGAATTTAACCAGGTATTAGTGACATACACCACATCATGTGGGCGGCAACCAACAGTAAAAACGATGAAGCATGAAAAATCAATAAGATAAAAGTTGGCATGCATTTTGTATTACCTGTCAGGTGTACAGCACTCCACAAACCGATTTAAGAGGATTGTAATTATGGGTATTTTTTCTCGATTTGCCGACATCGTTAACGCCAACATCAATGCATTGCTGGATAAAGCCGAAGATCCGCAAAAACTGGTGCGGTTGATGATTCAGGAAATGGAAGACACACTGGTGGAAGTTCGCTCTACCTCGGCGCGGGCGCTGGCGGAGAAAAAGCATCTGACACGCCGGATTGAACAAGCGCAAAGCCAGCAAGAAGAATGGCAAGGGAAAGCAGAACTGGCGTTGCGCAAAGAAAAAGATGATCTGGCCCGCGCCGCCTTGATTGAAAAACAAAAGCTCACGACGTTAATCGCCACACTGCAACAAGAGCTTACTCAGGTAGAGGATACGCTGGACCGCATGAAAGGGGAGATTGGCGAGCTGGAGAAAAAACTCAGTGAAACCCGTGCTCGCCAGCAAGCGCTTACATTGCGTCATCAGGCGGCCGCATCTTCACGTGATGTGCGTCGTCAGTTAGACAGCGGTAAGCTGGATGATGCCATGGCGCGCTTTGAATCATTTGAGCGGCGAATTGATTACATGGAAGCGGAAGCCGAAAGTCACCAGTTCGCTAAAAAGAAAACGCTGGATCATGCATTTTCTGAACTGAAAGTCAGTGATGAAATTAGCGAACAACTGGCCGAATTGAAAGCCAAAATGAATCGTAGTGAATAGATCTGTCGTCGGCATCGTGCGATGCCCATTGGTTGTGTGTCCTGTGTGGGTAAAAATTCAAGGAGAGTGAATGAGCGCGTTATTTCTTGCCATACCGCTGACAATTTTCGTGTTATTTGTTGCGCCGATATGGTTATGGCTTCACTACAGCAATCGTCAGAATAGCGGTGCAGAGCTTTCACAGCAGGATATGCAACGCTTACAACAATTAACGCAGGATGCCAAACGGATGCGTGAACGTATCCAGTCGCTGGAAGACATTCTGGATGCGGAACATCCGCAATGGAGGTAACCATGAGTGGACTCACTTTTAAAGGAAGAACACTGTGGCGTATTCCACAACAAGGTAAAGTGAAGGGAGTTTGCGCCGGGATAGCGCATTACCTTGATATACCTGTGTTGTTGGTACGCGTGATTGTTGTTTTGTCGCTGTTCTTCGGCCTGTTTATGTTCACCCTTGTGGCCTATTTTATTCTTAGTCTGGTGTTGGATCCGATGCCAGTGGGTGCCGACGTGCAGGAAAATGCGCCCAGTGCGCATCAATTGCTTAATGATCTCAGTATGGAACTTAACCAGGGCGAAGGCCGATTACGCGATATTGAACGTTATGTCACCTCAGAAACATTCAGTGTACGCAGTCGTTTTCGCCAGCTTTAACCGATGGGGCTGCACTTAGCCTTGTACATCTGATTTGCGGGAGTCGATCATGTCGTCTAATGGGCAGCACAGTTTTCGCCGCGTCGCGCTTCCTGCGTTGAAGTCGGCAGGAAAATTGATCATTATCAGTGCGGTAACTTATGGCCCGGCGGGTATTGCTGGCTGGGCTATCAAATCTGTGGCCAGCCGTCCGCTGCGGATGCTATTGACGCTGGCTCTGGAACCGATTCTGGTCCGTGTGATGCGCCGTATATCAATGCGCTTCAACAGGGAGACAAATGAAACGACTGCAAAATGAGTTGATGTCGCTGGTTAATCGCGGGGTGGATCGCCATTTACGTTTGGCGGTAACCGGGCTGAGCCGCAGCGGTAAAACAGCGTTTATCACTTCGCTGGTTAATCAGTTGCTCAATGTGCACAGCGGGGCGCGATTACCGCTGTTCTCGGCATTGCGTGAAGAGCGGTTGCTGGGGGTAAAGCGGGTGCCGCAGCGCGATATGGGGATTCAGCGTTTTACCTATGATGAAGGCTTATCACAACTTTACGCCACGCCACCACACTGGCCGACCGCGACGCGCGGCGTGAGCGAAATTCGCCTTGCATTACGTTATCGCTCACGTGATTCGTTATTACGTCATTTCAAAGAAACCGCCACCCTGTATCTTGAAATCGTTGACTATCCGGGTGAATGGTTGCTGGATTTACCGATGCTTGCGCAGGATTACCTCACCTGGTCCCGGCAGATGAACGGCTTATTACACGGCGATCGCGCTGAATGGGCCAAACCATGGCGCGCGTTGTGTGCCGGACTCGACCCGTTGGCGCCGGCAGATGAAAACCGGCTGGCGGTTATTGCCGAGGCATGGACGGAATACCTGTTACGTTGCAAAAAAGAGGGTTTGCATTTTATCCAGCCGGGTCGTTTTGTGTTACCTGGCGATATGGCGGGGGCGCCGGCATTACAATTTTTCCCCTGGCCGGCGGCGGATGCGTCTGACGAGATAAAACTGGCCCAGGCTGATCAGCACACCAATGTGGGCATGCTACGTACGCGCTATCATTACTATTGTCAGCATGTGGTAAAAGATTTCTACAAGAATCATTTCCTTCGTTTTGATCGCCAGATAGTGCTGGTGGATTGCCTTCAGCCGCTCAACAGCGGACCGCAGGCATTCAATGATATGCGTCTGGCGCTCACCCAATTAATGCAAAGTTTTCACTATGGTCAACGAACATTATTTCGTCGCCTGTTTTCACCGGTGATCGACAAGCTGTTGTTCGCCGCGACCAAAGCAGATCACGTCACCGCCGACCAACATGCCAGCCTGGTGTCGCTGTTACAACAGTTGGTGCAGGATGCCTGGCAAAATGCTGCCTTTGAAGGGATTACGATGGATTGCGTCGGGCTGGCGGCGGTGCAGGCGACACAAAGTGGCATGGTGGATCACCAGGGAAATAAGCTCCCGGCGTTACGAGGTCATCGTCTGAGTGACGGCAAACCATTGACATTCTATCCCGGCGAAGTGCCATTACGTTTGCCGGGAAATGCATTTTGGCAACAACAAGGTTTTCACTTTGAGCAATTTCGGCCACAAACGCTGGATGTGGATCGCCCATTGCCTCATATCCGTATGGATGCGGCGATGGAATTCCTGTTAGGAGACAAGCTGCGATGAATACACCGCTTAAACCGCGTATCGATTTTTCTCAGCCGCTGGAGGCAGAGCAAGAAACCGCCATTAAAGCCCCGGTCGCGTTTGATGAAGCCACCAGCGCGCAGTTTATTACCCTGCGCGATGAACCGGTTGACAGCGGGGAAGAAGACGCGGGCGAACGGGCGGTAGCCGTGGCATTACATCCGAAACGGAGTCTGTGGCGGAAAATGGCGATGACAGGCCTCGGTTTATTTGGGGTTAGTGTGGTTGCGCAGGGCATTCAATGGCTGCATAACGCCTGGCTGACGCAAGACTGGATCGCGCTTGGTGGCGGTGTTGCCGGCGGAGTGATCGTTGTCGCCGGGGCGGGATCGCTGATCACGGAATGGCGTCGGTTGTATAAACTTCGTGAGCGGGCGGAAGAGCGTGATGTCGGTCGTGCATTGCTGCGCAGCAATGGAATAGGCCAGGGACGCGAATTTTGTCAACGGTTGGCTCGGCAGGCGGGCATGGAACCGAGCCACCCTGCAATGCAACGTTGGCAGACTGCATTACATGAAACGCAAAATGATCGTGAAGTGGTGACACTGTATGCCCGGCTGGTTCAACCGGTGCTGGATCGTCAGGCGCGCCAGGAAATTGGGCGTTCGGCGGCGGAATCAACCCTGATGATCGCCGTCAGCCCACTGGCGTTGGTCGACATGGCATTTATTGGCTGGCGAAATATCCGGCTGGTCAATCGTATTGCTGCGTTGTATGGCATTCAACTGGGCTATTTCAGTCGTCTGCGTTTGTTTCGGCTGGTTTTGCTGAATATTGCTTTTGCCGGGGCTTCAGAGCTGGTCCGGGAGGTGGGTATGGACTGGATGTCCCAGGATATCGCCGCCCGAATTTCCGCACGCGCCGCGCAGGGTATTGGCGCCGGGTTATTAACTGCGCGTCTGGGGATTAAAGCCATGGAGTTATGCCGTCCATTGCCGTGGCTGGAGGAGGATAAACCGCGACTGGGTGATTTTCGTCGTGATTTGATCGCTCAGTTGAAAGAGACGATACAAAATAAGAACGGCAAAAAAGAGGTATAACATGCATCCGGGCGACGCCACTCAGGCCGCCAGACTATATTTCCCTGTCAAACCTGCTTCATTGTACACCCGGGGTTGTTCCCTTTCGGCTATTCCTTCGGCGTTGTGCGCATTACTGTCAACACTTCCTGACAGATGGCTTCTGACTCGCCGCAAGTTGACGTATTATCACTGTATTCATTTTTCAGTGCTTAACTAAGGGCGAACCCAATGCGTTTGGAAGTCTCTTGCCAGGATAGAATAGGTCTGACACGTGAACTGCTTGATTTACTGCTTGAGCACCATATTGATCTGCGGGGTATTGAAATCGCCCTGATTGGTCGTATCTATCTCAATGTCTCGGCCATTGCATTTGAACAGTTCAGTCAACTGATGGCGGAAATTCGCCGTATACCGGGGGTAAACGATGTGCGCACTGTCGCGTTTATGCCTTCTGAGCGTGAGAACCGGGCTTTAGCGGCGTTGCTGATAGCGATGCCGGAACCGGTATTGTCGATTGATATGAAAAGTAAAGTTGATCTGACCAATCCTGCCGCGCAAAGGCTGTTCAATCTGGATGAGCAGAAAATACGCCATCACAATGCTGGCACATTAATCCCGGGGTTTAACTTTATTCGCTGGCTGGAAAATGAGCAGATTGATGCACAGACCCGGCATGTAGAGATTCAGGGAAACGATTTTTTGATGGAAGCGCGTCCGATCTACACCGCAGAAGAAGAGACTCATAACCGTACCCCGGTTGGGGCGATGCTCATGTTGAAATCCACGGCGCGGATGGGCCGGCAATTACAGGATTTGTCAGTAAATGATGATTCCGGCTTTGATCATATTGTGGCGATCAATCCGAAGATGCGTCAGTTGATTGAGCAAGCACGCAAACTGGCGATGCTGGATGCGCCGCTGTTGATTGTTGGTGATACCGGTACGGGTAAGGATATGCTGGCCCAGGCGTGTCATTTGCGCAGCGCGCGCGGAAAAAAACCTTTTCTGGCGCTAAATTGCGCATCGCTACCGGATGATGTTGCGGAAAGTGAACTGTTTGGACATGCCCCTGGCGCGTATCCTAATGCCCTCGAAGGGAAAAAAGGCTTCTTTGAACAGGCAAACGGCGGATCGGTACTGCTGGATGAAATTGGCGAGATGTCGCCACGGATGCAAACCAAACTGCTGCGATTTCTGAATGATGGCACCTTTCGTCGGGTGGGCGAGGAACATGAAGTTCATGTTGATGTCCGGGTTATTTGCGCCACACAAAAAAATTTGACAGCGCTGGTCAACCGTGGCGAATTTCGTGAAGATTTGTTTTACCGGCTTAATGTGTTGACGCTTAATTTGCCGCCGCTGTACACCCGCCCACAAGATATTTTGCCGTTAACAGAGCGATTTGTCGCCCGTTTCGCCGATGAACAAGGGGTGGCAAGGCCGCGAATATCATCGCAACTGCATGCTTTTCTGGCGAGCTATAGCTGGCCGGGCAATGTCCGTCAGTTAAAGAATGTGTTGTATCGTGCACTGACACAGTTAGAAGGGGATGATCTGAAGCCGCAGGATATTGTGTTACCCACATTGTCAGACGAAATGTCGCTGGATGATGATGCCATTGCAGGGTCGCTGGATGATATCACGCGCCGTTTCGAATGTTCGGTTCTCACCCGGCTCTACCAGGCTTATCCCAGCACGCGCAAACTGGCAAAAAGACTGGGCGTGTCACATACGGCGATTGCTAATAAGTTACGGGAATATGGACTGAGTCAGAAAAAACAGGATGTGTCGTGAAACAACCAACGGGCCCGGTGATAGCGCCCGTTGTGCCTGATGGAATGGGGTGTGGACCTGATAACTTACGCCACACTCATTCCAGCAGTTATTTTAGTGATGCCAGAGCAGCATCGTAATCAGGTTCGTTGGTAATCTCATTGACTAACTGGCTGTAGATAACCTTATCCTGTTCATCCAGGATTATCACGGCACGGGCAGTAAGGCCCTGCAATGGACCGCTGGTGATCCCGACCCCATAGTCTTGTTTAAATTCACTACCACGCAGCGTCGACAGTGTCACCACATTATTCAGACCATCGCTGCCGCAAAAACGTGACTGAGCAAAAGGCAGATCGGCGGAAATACACAGCACGACAGCATTATCGATTTCACTCGCCAGTTGGTTGAATTTACGCACAGATGCAGCACAGACCCCGGTATCAACGCTGGGAAAAATATTCAACACTTTGCGTTTGCCGGCATAGCTGGCAAGTGAAACATCAGAAAGATCGCTGGCAACCAGAGTAAAGGCCTTCGCTTTGTCGCCCGCGGCTGGCAGTTTGCCGGCAACAGAAACGGGATTACCCTGAAAATGAACTGTCTGAGACATAATTTTTCCTTATGAAAGTGTTTGACACGTTAGCCAGTGTAAGGCAACTGACCAAGACTATAGTATATGACATGTTAGTGATATGCATCGTGATGTTGCAAAACGTAGCGGATAAAGGTTATCAGCAGGAAACGGCCAGAGGAATGACTCGTCAGTGGTTGGTAACCGGCGCGGCGCGCGTAATGCCGTTATGACTGACGACGAAGATGCCATTGCCGGAAACCTACATCGGGTGTTGATGAGAGGATATACCCGCTGTCCTGCAAGATGCAGGGGTTTCGCTCAGTTGCCGCCCGGCTCCATCTCGACGATAAATAAACATGTTGCTATCATTATTTGGTGCTCGTTCTTGTGGGAAATAAATCTGTTTTTTTTCGTCATCGTTTCTGTATCTTATTAAATTTAGTGTCTATATAAACTGATTTAGTCTTGGTGATTAATTTAAATTAACCTGCTTAATCATACAGTAATGAATACGATATATTGTAATTTTGCATGACATCAGTCTCTTTCTGTTCCTGTGCTATATTTATAAAAACATATCAGCCAATATCATCGTCATATGAAGATAACAACCAAAATGATGGCGAATTGCATATGATCGGTATCATTAATTACGTATCTTTTTGATTTTTAATGATATGAATAAATATCATCAACACACCGGCGAGATTAAATATGACAGCCATACAGATATTTATTGTATTAAATAATGTTCAGGGATACGCATTTAGCGATGTGGGCAGGTTCACGATCGTAACGTAAGCAGTAATGTGCTTACTCGTTTTTATCATGGAGAGAGTTAATTAAGGTAATATAATCAATCAGTTGAGTGTATTTCCCGCTAGAGAGACAAACATATTGAGGAAATGACATGATGAACAATGAAAACAAACCCAAAGAAACTTTGACGCCTGATATTAGCTATACAGGTTCCTGGGGTAGTATTGATCCCTGGGTTGGCCCGGTATCAGCCTCGTATGATCAGCAGACACAGACGTATTCAGTATCTATGGATACCACCCTGTATTCCTATACCATGACATACATTTATAATCTTCGTGGTGAACAATCCGACAAGATCTATGCTGATGGTTATGCAAATCATGTTCAACAATCGACCCCAATTAATTTTCAGTTTACACCACCGGAAAATACTGATCCGACTTATATATTGACACTCTCTTGTACTGACGAGTCTGGATACAATGGAACGAAGACGGGTACGGCAATAATTGAAAATGTTGCGCTGCGAGCGAAATAATTAGACGGGTATGTGATCGGAAAAGCGGTCACATACTGACGTCATGCATTGCCTGTCTATCGACTTGAACAATAACCCCATTTCGGGGGGAATAGCGGCATTAACTGGACCCGCTATCTTTTATCTTACGGATACGTTGGCCGTGATGGGATAGTTGCGCCATTGGCTGGTATCAGTACTGCCGAATTTGTGTCTTCGTGGCTGTTTTACCCGCTCAAATTGGGCGACGATAAAAATATTGTGATGTGGCCCCCTGAAACACCAGACAGTAGCTGTATCTCCAGATAAGAGACAGGCTTGAATATATGTCTAACACTAACGCCAATTTTGAGATGACC
>JAATFO010000032.1 GCA_015655145.1 Enterobacterales bacterium
CTGCCCAACGACGATGATATTTATCCCTTGTGCGGGAGGAATCAGCCATAATGAGGCGGAAAGTATTGAGCCTGAGCATGCTGAACAGGGCGCTAATGTGCTACTGAATGCTGTGGTAGCGCGAGCAAACACATAATTAGTCTTAAACGAGGCGAACACATTAATGTTCACCTCGTTTTTACTCTCACATCTATATCCTGTTATCGTTACATTAAGCGCCTGGCCCATTAGGCAAATTTTACTTGCCCTTTAGCCCTGGGCAGTGAGCGAAATCCTCACGTACTACGTGTACGCTCCGGTTTCTCTGCGCTGTCTGTGTCCAAATTGACTGTGACAATAATACCTACTGAGATAGACTCTAACCATATTCTGTGGTTATATAAACACGATTAACCTTAATCAAAAATGATAATTTCATCCTGTGTTACATGTTGGAATAAAATAAATTCTGGCTTTTTTGTTTTTTTTCTACGGTAAATCCTGTTTTGAAATGATCGTTAATCGCTGTGATGGGGTTTATGGCGAGAGGACGGTGTTAATTTGTTGGATTAACGGCTATGTTTTAACGGTGATTGAATATAAATTTTATATCTTGCTTTGCTTTTTTATGGTGCAATGCCTGCACGAACCTGGTGTTTATATTAAATTAATGCACTGGTACGGTGATTTTTGTCATTAATAAACCCATTAATTATATTTATAGTAGTCATTAAAATTTAAAAGTTGACTATTTATGTCAGCGGCCTGAATCTGGAAAGCAATTAAATAATGATATTTATTTTAAGATAAAAATTAGAATTAGAGATGTGGAAACAATTATCCAAATTTTTGTGGTGTGTTTCAATAATCTCATTATTCATTTGTTTTAATAAATGACAATTTATTATGACCTCGTACACTAATTTAAATTCCTGTAGTGGATCCCGGAGTTAGTAATGACAGTATCTTCGTATGCGTTTCGTAATGGCGGAAAAATTGTATTAGAGCAACTACGTGAGCAAGGCGCAAAGCGCATATTTTTGGTGCCAGGTGAAAGTTTTCTTCCCTGTATTGATGCTTTTAACGAACACAATGATCAAATTCAGCCCATCGTTTGCCGTCAGGAAAGTGGTGCGGCCTACATGGCTGAAGCTTACGGGAAAATGACGGGTGAGCCGGGTATCTGCATGGTAACCCGTGGCCCGGGTGCAACCAACGCGTCAATTGGGGTGCATACGTCGTATCAGGACTCAACGCCAATGATTTTATTTGTCGGTCAGGTTGGCAATGATTTCATTGAGCGCGAGGCATTTCAGGAAATGGATTATCGGCGGATGTTTGGTCAAATGGCCAAATGGGTGGCGCAAATTGATCGTCCCGATCGTATTCCTGAATATGTCGCACGTGCCTATGCCATTGCGACCAGCGGACGCCCAGGTCCTGTGGTGCTGGCGCTGCCCGAAGATGTGCTGTGGGGCGAATCAGACGCGGCAATCGTTCCGGCCCGCACGCGTTTAGAAACCTGGCCGGGAAAAGAGCAGATCGCACAACTTGCTTCCTGTCTGGAAAAAGCGACGCGTCCTTTCCTGTTAGTGGGCGGCAGTGGCTGGACGAAAGCGGCTCAGCAGCAGTTACACTCTTTTGCCCGGCGTTTCGACCTGCCTGTTGGTGTTGCCTGGCGGCGGCTGGAATGTTACGACCAGCAGGATGAACAGTTTGTTGGCCATGTGGGCTTCGCCATGCATGACGCATTACGTCAGCAACTTGTTGAAAGCGATCTGATCATTGCGCTCGGAACCCGAATTGGCGAAGCCACCAGTGAAGGTTACCGTTGGATCCAGTCGCCAAATCCGCAACAAAAACTCATCCATATCTATCCCGATCCTGAAGAACTTGGCCGTGTTTATCGACCAGAACTGGCAATAAATGCCAGCGTGAATGGTTTCGCTGCTTCATTAAGCGAACTGGTCCCGGTTAACGAGCCGGTCTGGCGACGTTTACGTTTGCAGGCGCGCGAGGCCTGGCTAAAGACACTCAACCCGCTGCCTGCGCCGGGTGATCTGAGCCTTGATCTGGTCGCGAAGACGGTTGGGAAAGTCCTTGAAGGTCGGGGGTGTATCACGGTAGGCGCCGGGAATTATGCCCTTTATCCGCATCGTTACATCCCGTTTCGTGGCAAAGGGAGCTCGCTTGCCCCGACAGTTGGTTCAATGGGCTATGGATTGCCTGCCGCCATTTCCTACAAGCTGGAAAATCCGTCTGAACCGGCAATTTGTTTCGCTGGTGATGGTTGTTTTCAGATGAACATGCAGGAATTAGGCGTCGCGCTGCAATATAAGGTCGGGATCGTGGTGTTAGTGTTCAACAATGGAATGTGGGGCACCATTCGTGCTCATCAGGAGCGGGAGTTTCCAGGCCGTGAAACCGCACTCAGATTCACTAATCCCGCATTTGCACGTTTGGCTGAGGCCTATGAAGGATTTGGCCAGGTTGTCGTTCACTCGGACGACTTTGAAGCGGCATTCCGTCAGGCCCTGTTGTTTGCGGAGGAGAAGAAACGTCCGGCCATTATTGAATTGCGTTATGACAGTAATGGAATTGCTCCCGGGGTATTACTCAGCGATATTCAGCAGCAAGCGCTGAGAGGGGGGAAAGTATGACCCCGGAAAATATAAATACATCGTTACTCAGCCAATTAATCAATATCGAAACTGCAACACTGGGACATTTAATTGACAATGGATTTATGCATCCTGAGTTGCAGTGTGTATTGCCCAATATTCGCTGTTGTGGACCGGCTATAACAGTGTCACTTCCCGGCGATGATGGATATAGCTTGCCATTAGTTCTGGAAAAAGCCACCAGGGGCGACATTCTGGTCATTGAACGGATTAACGATAATCGCCATGCTTGTTGGGGGGCGGTAATGACAGTTGCCGCACAACAAGTCGGTATTGAAGCGGTCATTCTGGATGGTTATATCACGGATATATCGGCTATTTGCGCAGCAAACTTTCCGGTGTGGTCTAAGGGGCGTTCTCCCTTAACCACCAAACAAGGGAAAAAAGGTGGATCCGTCAATCAGACTATCACCTGTGGTGGAATTACAGTAAATCCAGGCGATATCGTTCTGGCTGATGAAAATGGCGTTCTCGCACTTCCCGCGCAGGAAATTGAAAAACATGTACAACGGGCATTGTTTATTCAGCTGCAGGAACCGCTGATCATAGAAAAATTAAAACAAGGGAAAAGTCTGGCTGAAATATATGGCCTCTGAATACCTACAATTTAAGCATTCTCGCGTAATCCAACCCTTTGGAGAGACAAGGCATGACGAGTTCTGTGAATTTTGACGCTGAATTACCGGACAAACCCGTTGCAGTAAATATGCGCAAGGTGGCGGTTGCCAGTGTTATCGGCACAACAGTGGAGTGGTATGATCTCTTTATTTTCGCCACGGCCTCTGCCCTGGTCTTTAATAAAATTTTCTTTCCTTCATTTGATGCCTTGATCGGCACCTTACTCGCCTTTGGTACGTTTGCCTCTGCGTATGGCGCCCGTATATTTGGTGCCGCCTTGTTTGGCCATTTTGGCGACAAACTTGGACGCAAATCAATGTTGTTGATTTCATTGCTGACAATGGGCGTGTCAACGTTTGCCATCGGCCTGTTGCCTGACTATGCCTCAATCGGTATTTGGGCGCCAGTGCTGTTGCTGACATTACGACTGATTCAGGGGCTGGCGCTGGGGGGCGAATGGGGTGGGGCTGTTCTGATGGCTGTCGAGCATGCGCCAAAAAACAAGCGCGGATTATATGGGTCATGGGTTCAACTGGGGGTGCCGGTTGGTACCTTGTTAGCGAATCTGGCTTTCCTCGCCATTGCGGCGTTTTTACCGCCGGAAGATTTACTAAACTGGGGCTGGCGTGTGCCGTTTCTGGCAAGCGCATTATTGATCGCCATTGGTTTGTATATTCGCCTCAACATTCATGAAACACCGGTATTTAAGCAAACAAAGGCCAGCGAAGCGCAGATCAAAGTGCCATTATTCGAGATCGCCCGTCACCACTGGAAGCAGGTGTTGCTGGGAGGGATTGCGACCATGTCGACCGGCTCGTCGTTCAACATTATCGTTGCTTTTGGCCTCACCTATGGCACGCAAACCCTGGGATTTAGCCGTTCAATTATGCTTTCTGTGGTCTTAGCGTCTTGTGCACTCTGTATTGTGTTACTCCCGGCCTTCGGGGTGTTATCAGACCGCTTTGGACGGAAACCGGTCATCATTGGTGGCATCATTGCCGAAGCATTAGTGGCCTTCCCCATGTTCTGGTTGATGGATACCAAAGAATTGCCGTTAGTCTTTTTGGGATACGCCCTGTTGATGACCGCGTTTGCGGCGAATTATGGCCCTATTGCTACCTTCCTGGCCGAGTTGTTTGGCACACGGGTGCGTTATTCGGGATTGTCGGTCTCCTATATGCTTTCAGGTCTGTTAGGCAGTGCGACAACGCCAATCGTGACTACCGCATTGCTGTCATGGACAGGAAAAGGTTCGTCAGTCGCATGGTATATGATTGGTTCGGCGCTGATTTCGTTAGTGGCACTGCTCATGCTGACAGAAACGTTTAAACGTGATCTGAAAAATATCGCAAGTAACGCGAAATAAACGGAAGCAGGCTGATGTGTATGGTGAAAAGTCAGCCTGTCTTATTTCGTCTTTCATCCCGTCATGCAGAGAATAATTAATCGTTATACAAGGGACGTTTTATGAAGCGTATTTCTGCCGCCCAACATGCGCCATCGCCCGTGGGGCCCTATTCACAAGCCGTTGTCAGCGGTAATTTGGTATTCATCGCAGGACAGATCCCGGTTGATGCCGCGACAGGGCAACAACCTGAGAGCTTCGAAGATCAGGTGCGCCAGACTTTACTGAATCTTGAAGCAAATTTACTGGCAGCGGGAAGCGATTTCGATCATGTCATCAGGGTTAACGGTTATCTGACCGATCCGGCACAACTGGAACCTTATAATCGCGTCTACAGCGAAATGCTGGGACATGCACCGCCTGCCAGAACCACGGTCTGTGTAACGTTATGGGGCGTTGCGTTGGAAATCGATTGCATTGCTGAATTAACGTGTCCGGACTCAAAAGCGTAATTAATTTACATAATAAACGGACGAAGGCTTAATAGCCTGCATGAAACAGCACTTCTTTCAGGTGATACAGAAAGGCTTCTTCCGCTTTATTTATTTTCAGCGTTTCATTCCACATCAGGTACAGCGTAATCTGCGCAATGCCATCATAGGGTGGCAGTTTCCATAAATGGCCTGTGGCTGTCTCATCAGACACGGCATGTTCGGGCAGCGCGCCGATACCCAATCCGCAACGAATCATCCGTTTTACTTCGTACAGGCTGGAACTGGTGCCGGTTATCCGGCCTTCAAGCGCTTGCTGTGCACGAAACAGTGCGAGCGGCGCCAGTACGCCATCCAGTTGCTCACTGGCAAACGAGACGAATTTCTCATGCTGTAAATCGTCGACCTGCAGATTTTGTTGACCAAATAAAGGATGGTTTTTGCCGCAATACAGAAAGTAACGTTGATGAAGAAGCGGTGAATGATTAAGGCCTGGCACCTGTTTATGCCTTAGCGAAATCCCCAGCGCCGCCTGATAATGCAACAGCGCATGCTGAACCTCTGTACTTGATCCCGTGGTTATTTCAAAGGTGACGCGCGGGTGGTTAGCGTGAAATTTTGCCAGCACAGTGTCGACGATCTCGCTGTTTACCCCAGACACCAGTGCTAATCGGACGACGCCATTCAGATCTTGCGGTATGTCCTGAACCGCAAAAGATAAGCGGGCAATGCTACCGTAAATCACCAGTGATTCCTGATACACCAGTTCACCAGCCGAGGTAAGGGTGAAATTTGACCCGGTGCGGGTTATCAAACTTTCACCCAGCCGGTCTTCCAGTCGTTTCAGGGCCAGGCTAACGGCAGGTTGTGACAGATGAAGGCGTATCGCCGCCCGGCTAATGCTGCCTTCCTGCACAATAGCAAGAAAGGTGCGTAATAAATTCCAGTCGAGGCGATCATGTATTTGCGACATTTACCGACTCCTTATGCCAGTTAATAGCGGTGTTCGGTTGGTGCTGGCGAATACAGTCAATCAGGATCATAAAGGCACCCGCCATTTGATGCTCAGGCAGAGATGCAAACCCCATCAGTAACCCATGTTGTCTGTTTGTTCCCAGGTAATAACGTGACAGTGGACGGACAAGCACGCCACGTTCGCTGGCTGTTGCTGCTAACGCCACATCATCTACTCCAGGCGGCAGAGTAAGAATAACGTGCAAGCCAGCATTGCTGTTGAACATATGCAATGCATCTTTTCCGAGATATTGTTCAATCAGTGAGGTAAGGAAACTACGTCGTTTGGCGTAGAGCAAACGCATTCGGCGGATGTGGGCGCTGTAGTGACCTTCGTGTATAAACTGCGCCAAAGCGAGCTGGGTAATGAGATGCCCGGCGCGATAAAACTCAGCATGCGCGGTCTTTAACGGCTCAACCAGTGACGCAGGCAAGACAACGTAACCGAGGCGCAGTCCGGGATAGAGTGTTTTGCTAAACGTGCCGATATAAATGACGGGAGCATGGGTCTCAAGGCCTTGTAAGGATGGAATGGGCTGACCAGAGAAGCGAAATTCACTGTCATAATCGTCTTCAATGATCCAACCGCCCAAATTACGCGCGATGGCCAGCAATTGTTGCCTGCGTGCCAGACTCATCACTGAACCAAGAGGATACTGGTGCGATGGCGTTACAAAGATAAGCCGAGGTGGTGCGGTTAACAGATCATCCGGTGGCACCATGCCTGCTTCATCAACGGCAACCGGGCAGATGTTCACATCATTCATCCGCAATACATTATGGATACCCCAATAACCAGGCTCTTCAACCCAGGCATAGTCCCCCGGATTACACAGCATTCGTGTCACCAGATCTAACGCCTGATGAATGCCCTCAGTGATTAAAATCTGCTCAGGCACGCAATGCACTGAGCGGGCGACCCGCAGATACTCGACCAGGGCAAGCTGCAATTCCCGACAGCCGCCAGGATGGCTGTTATAGGTCAAATGTTGCGGAGAAGGGGAACGAGTAAGACGAGTCAGGTATTTACTGAAGATCTTATGGGGAAATGCGGACACGTCCGGTATGCCTGGCATAAACGCGCCCCATTGTTTGGGGCTGGCACTGGCGTGTTGCAACAGGGTTATCCCCCGCAGCGATAACCCTGAAGGGCTGGAGTCATCATGATTATCAGGGAGTGTGCAATCGGCGGATAACAAACTGTCCGGCACAATTTCCGTAACAAACGTTCCGCTGCCAGCACGAGTGACGATGTAACCCTCTGCAACTAATTGATCGTAGACCTTAATCACGGTATTGCGGGAGAGTTTCAGTTCCTGAGCTAAGTCACGGGAGGGCGGTAAGCGCGTTTTAGGTGGCAAATCGCCCTCCAGAATACTGAGCCGAATCGCATTATACAAGCGTGTATAAAGCTTACCGCGCTGTTGTTGATCCAGCCGTTGTAACAGCAAATCTCCGTTTATAGACTTCAATTGGACCCCAAAAATAATCACAACTGGTTCTCGAATATGGAACCAATTTAAGGCTATATAACCATTAATGCGCACGCACGAAAAGCATTTTATTTTTAATAATCTCAGAGTGAAGTGAGGGAGATGATGAGTAATTCAGAACTTAACCAACGTCGTCAGACAGCGACTCCACGCGGCGTTGGCGTGATGTGTGATTTCTTTGCGGATCGCGCTGAAAATGCAACGTTATGGGACATTGAAGGAAAGGAATATATCGATTTCGCCGCAGGTATCGCGGTGTTGAATACCGGGCATCGGCATCCAAAGGTTGTGGCAGCCATTGAGAAACAGCTTAAAAGTTTTACCCACACTGCCTATCAAATCGTCCCTTACGAAAGCTATGTCGCGCTGGCAGAGAAAATCAATCAGCGCGTGCCTGTCAAGGGACCATGCAAGACCGCCTTGTTCACTACCGGCGCTGAAGCTGTCGAGAATGCGGTAAAGATCGCCCGTGCTTACACCGGACGCCCGGGCATCATCGCGTTTGGCGGCGGGTTTCATGGTCGTACTTATATGACGATGGCGTTAACCGGTAAAGTGGCGCCTTATAAATTAGGATTTGGTCCCTTCCCGGGGTCGATATTTCACGCACGTTATCCGGATGCATTAAATGGCGTCACAACGGAAGATGCGATGAAAAGCCTGGAATATCTGTTCAAGGCTGATATTGATCCAAAACAGGTTGCCGCTATTCTCTTTGAACCCGTACAGGGTGAGGGCGGGTTCCATATTGCGCCAGACGATTTTATGCAGGCTCTGCGTGCGTTGTGTGATACGCACGGCATGTTGTTGATTGCGGATGAAGTACAGGCGGGCTTTGCGCGTACCGGTAAATTGTTTGCGATGGAACATTATCCAGACATGCGTGTTGATCTGATGACCATGGCGAAAAGTTTGGCCGGCGGCATGCCGCTTTCTGCGGTTGCGGGTCGCGCCGAGGTGATGGATGCGCCGGTCCCCGGTGGGCTGGGGGGAACCTACGCGGGTAATCCTTTAGCGGTAGCCGCCGCCCATGCGGTTATCGATATTATCGACGAAGAGCAATTGTGTGAACGTGCTCAACGCCTTGGTAAGGAATTAGTTGAGGTTCTGCAACAGGTGAAAAGCGATTGTCCGGCCATTGCAGACATTCGCGCCAGAGGATCCATGGTGGCGGTAGAATTCAACGATCCGGCGACAGGCAAACCCTCTGCGGAAATCACGCGTCAGGTGCAAACGTTGGCATTAGATGCCGGGTTATTACTGTTGATTTGCGGAACCAATGGTAACGTCATTCGCTTTCTTTACCCGTTAACCATACCTGATGCGCAATTTCGTCAGGCGTTGGATATTCTTTCGCATATTTTAGTAAAATCTATTTAAACGTTCAGCCCGTTGTTTGATCTTGTCCCGGCGCATCGGCGCCGGGACTTTTTCAATGGACAGATGAAGTATATTCGTCGCGCCGGAATCAGCCATCGCGGGTAATTTAACCTCCGACCATCAACTTTCCACGTATAAATTCGATGAAAACCTGCGTTTTTGCCGGTAGCATCACCACCCCATACTCATGGCGGCCAGTTTGCACATCAAAGCGATACTGTTCATCCGGAAACGTCCCGCTGCATTGACGCTGACTTTTTTTGCCGTGGTACAGATGCCAGATGCTGGCATTGCTCGTCAACCATTGATGAGCGATCTCCTTTGGCAGGGCTGTTAGCTGAAACCAGCAAGCGTCGGTCATGGTTGTCAGGCACGGCCCGTTCCAGGGTGCTACGCCAGACCAGACGGTTGAATTGTTGTCAGCAGTTCATGCAATGAGTTTGCTTCGGCCAGATTTTCAATGCAATCCATCAACCGCGGCGCATTCTCACGCAGTCCCGGACAAGGTGATTGCGCGCAGCACTGGAGAAATTTCTCCCGGATATCCGCCATACTTGCCGGATTTTCCGGCCAGCCGCGCCCAAATTCAGCCGCCAGTTGCCGTGTTTCGCCATCTGCGCAGGTGATGTTGAGTTCGAAACGATCAAAGCGTTCAAATGCAGGTTGTTCATGGATTTCAATCCGTTGAGCCAGTGCGACAACCGCCGGTTCAACCGCTGAATGGGCGCTGAATTCCTGTGCGCTGGCGCGCCTGCGCAACAGCGCATTTGCAATGATATAACGGGCGCTGAATTGCGCGTCAATCTCGGCTGTGTGTCGGGGCAGGTAGGGTGCACCGCATACCATGCGCATGGTCGGTGAGGCGTGCAGCACTATTTTGCTCTGAGCATGAGTGGTCAGATGATGAGGCAACGCAGCGTTGAGTAAGGTTTCAGTCAGTGACAGCAAAATGCTGCAATGCGGCCAGAGTTTAAAACAGGTGGCCTCTTCACCTAAAAATTCCACGCCTAATTGCGTGGTGAGTAAATGTAAGTCAGGTTCATTCGGGGCATAAAGATTAAAAAAACCATTCTCGCCGTTGAGTACCCGTTTCGGGCCGCTGATCCCCTCACGCGCCAGCATCGCTGCCTCCAGCGCATGGCGTGCTACCAGCCCCTGGCCGATGCGGACCGCCAGTGTCTTATCCTGGTAGTGCTGAAAAGTACCGATACCGAAATCGAACGCCAGTCCAACGGCATCGGCAAACGCCGCTTCCTCGAGTCGGAGCAGACGGGCGGCAATCACCGCCCCGGAGAACAGGCCGAGAATATTGGCGTCAAATCCGCGATAGAAAAAGCCGTTGGCTTGTGCAGCCAGGTTGATGCGTTGGGCAAAATCCTGCCCGATAGCCAGCGCCGCCAGCATCTCCTGGCCCGAAGCGCCGGAGAGTTCCGCCGCCGCCAGCGCGACGGGAATATCTGATGAGCTGGGATGCCAGCCTGGAGATAATACGTCACAGTAGTCAAGTGCCCGCGCGCGCACGGCATTGACAAATGCGGCTTGCGGTGCGGCGAGCTGTTCGGATGAACCCATTACGTGAGCCTCTTCACAACCGCTCCAGCGGCGCGCCAGTGACAATGCCGCCGCCACGCCACGCTGTTCAAAACCGGCGGCAAGACAGCCCAGATTGTCCATCAGACGTTTACACTGAAATGCCAGCACTGAGGGTGGAATCTGGCTGGCATCGGCTTGTGCGGCGAACGTGATCAGCGCGTGTATTGGGTCATGTTGTTGTGTCATGCTGTTATCTCTGGGTTGTTAAGTTCAGTCACGGAATTTGGGCATCACTGCAGGTGTGTGCTTCGCATGCAGGTGAAAGCGTGGATGTAGCATGATCAACAACCACACCGTCATCCCCAGACTGAGCAGTCCGGCCCACAGCATCGCCACGCTAAAACCGCTGGCAAACGCATTATGGGTAAGACTCAATAAGGTATCGGCATTGAGTCGGTTGCCCGCGGTCTGTTGTTGTGCGATCACCGCCGCGCGCGCGATCTGCGCAGGTTGATCCACGCCGTGAGCCTGTAGCGCCATGGTTAGCGAGTGGACAGCTTTCATACTCATCAGCGTACCGAGCAGGGCAATTCCCAACGTCATGCCAGTCTGACGTAATGCATTCATCGTGGCGGAGGCCATACCTGATCGTTGTGGTTCGACAGTTCGCATCACCAGCGCGCTGGTCGCCGGCATGGCCAGACCCATTCCCAGACCAAGCAGAATAAGATACAGCGCAACGATGCCATAAGCAGAATCAGCCTGCAATTGAGTCAGTAGCAATAATGCAATACCCATCAGGCCATAGCCCGCTATCATCAGAGAATTAACGCTCAGCCGTGTTGAAAGTCGGCCAAACCCTGATGCCGCCACCGCCATGGCGATAAATTCCGGCGCCATGCGCCAGCCCGTTGCTGCGGCGCTCCAGCCCTGGGCTTGCTGCAAAAACAGTGAAACGAAAAATACGCTACTGTAGGATGAAAATCCCAGAACGAAAGATGCGCTGTTATATCCAGTGAAATCAATGTTACGGAACAGACTTAGTTGCAACAGAGGGCGCTTAACCTGTGTTTCAATCCAGATGAACAGGACAAAAAGCACCAGTGCGGCGTACAACGGCAAGTGCGAGCGCGGGCTGTGCCAACCGTATTCTCCGGCGGAGATCAGACCCCAGGTCAGCACGCCCAGCCAAAGAATACTTAACATCTGGCCAAGCGGATCGAGTGCGGCATGGGTTGGATGAGCACTCTCTTTAATCCCCCAACTGCCTAATAACAGGGCGATAATGCCGACCGGTATATTAATCCAGAAGATACCCGGCCAACCGGTGATATGAACCAGCACGCCGCCCAGCACCGGTCCCAGCACCAGTGAAAGTGCATTAACCGACGACCAGATGCCAATCGCCCTGGTACGTGATTGTTCATCAGGAAATGCGTGGGTTAACAATGACAGCGCGCCAGGGATGACCGCAGCGCCAGCAATGCCCTGAATCACCCGACCCGTTAATAAGATGCTGAGGCTGGTGGCAAAGGCGCAAACCAGCGAGCCGAACGTAAACAATGCGATGCCATACAACCAGATGCGTTTGCGGCCAAAACGATCGCCCAGGGCGCCGGATGACAGAATCAGCGCCGAGAGGCAAAGTGCGTAGGCGTCAACAACCCATTGCAACCCTGACATATTTGTTCGCAATGAGGCCAGCATGGTCGGCAGCGCCACATTGACAATACTGATATCCAGCGACGCCATGAAGGTGCCCAAACAGACAGCGGCAACCAGAGAGATCCTGCGCATGCCAGACATAAAACATCTCCTTCGGGACTGAGATTGGTAATTATTTTTATTATAGATTTCGACCGACCGTCAGTCAATTATAACTTGATATTGATTTTACGACAATATCGTGCGTAATGTTGCGCTTGCCGGTAGAGGATGTTGTCATTAATTTTTGTCTAAGTGGGGATGCTATACCGGGTTTACTTCGCCTGTTATCGGGCGCGTTCAGCCGAATATCGCCGGACTGGCGTTCGTTGTGTCCACTGTCGTATCCAGTGATACCCAATAACCGGGTTGCCATGGAACCGGCAGGTAGCGGGCGAACAGTTCGGCAAAAGTGTCTTCCGGGGAAAGGTGGTCAAACAGCGCAGGGTGAAACCATTTTGCCAATTGCTGGATGGCGACAAAGTTAAAAGGATGATCATAAAACGGGTGCCAGATGGCATAGACGTCACCGCGTTGTGCTGCTTTCAGGGTGCGATAGGCCGGGCGTTGCATCAGTTTTTTTAACCGTGTTTTAGCCAGTGTAAGATCAGCATTGGGCCCGAGGTTCACCCAATTGCCATTGGGTGCGTACTGGCTCCAGTTGCTCCCTGTAACCACGATTTTATCGGGATGCGAGGCAATCACCATTTCCTGGCTAAGTGCGCCATAAACACCGTGGATGCGTTCTTCGGCCAAATTAAATCCTCCCGCGCTATCCACCATTTCGCCGTAGTTGCCTTTACCCCAGGAAAGACAGCAATCGTCATATAAACCCGCCGCCCGCTCCATCATCACCCGTGGTCTTGGCGGCGAGTGTTGTGCCAGCGTACTGGCAATCAGGTTGAGATGATGCTGACGAAAACGGATCAGGCTGTTGGCACGCAAAGGGCGATCAAACAGTTCTCCCATAATAGCAATACTGCGGGCGGTGTTGCTCATCAGACCAATACTCATATCGACAAACACCACCGGAATCCCTGCCATGGTCAGTTTGGTCATCAGTCCACTGGCTTCCACTGTTGCCCGGGTGTTCAGATTGAGGATCATCACCTCCGGGCGCAGTGAAATCAGACGTTCCAGGTTGAACTGCATTTGTTGCACACCGGCAAAGGCGGGCAACTGGGCCAGTGCCGGAAAATAGCGGCAGTAGAGGCGATAACTGTCCAGATCGGCAGTACGGAAATTATCACGCCAGCCGACCAGTTTTTCGGCTGGCGCATCGGCATTCAATGCGGCAACGGTATAGAACAGATTACCTTCTGCCAGAAAGATTCGCCGCAAGGGATAACGCAGCGTCACCTGACGACCGGCGATATCAGTAATCACCTGGCTATTGGCT
The DNA here is from genome assembly GCA_015655145.1 of Enterobacterales bacterium. Classification (GTDB taxonomy): domain Bacteria; phylum Pseudomonadota; class Gammaproteobacteria; order Enterobacterales; family Enterobacteriaceae; genus JAATFO01. The sequence goes on from JAATFO010000032.1 coordinate 13,638, forward strand.
TGCGCGCGCAACACCGGTGTCGTGATCAGTAACGACAGTGTGGCCGCGGCCTGAATAAAGTGACGCCTGCGCATCAGAAGTACCAACTCAGGGAACCGATGACGGTACGCTCGATGCCAATACTACAATAAGGCGCGCTGGTACAACTGGCGACATAGGATTTGTTCGTCACGTTATTGATGGTCAGACCCAGTTCCATATTATAGAGACGTGCATCCCAGGCACCGGGCGTATAACGGATACTGACATCGCCGAGCCAGACTGACGGAACCTTGTAGGTATTTTCGCCATCGCCCCAACTGGCACCCAGATAGCGGGCGCCGGTGCCAATCAGCAACCCTTGCAACGGACCTTGTTTGAAACGGTAATCCAGCCATACTGATCCGGTCTGCGCTGGTACGGCAATCGGATGGCGTCCTCGGGTGTCGTCTGTCGCCGAGGTCACCACATTGTTCACCCAGGCCCAGGACATCATCAGGTTAAGGTTATCTGTCAGCGCTGCCCGGGATTCAAGTTCCACGCCGCGTGAACGCACTTCACCCGTTTGCGTGTAGTAGCTGGGGTTCAGCGGATCGATGGTATTCACATCTCGCTGAGTCAACTGATACAGTGCCAGCGTGGTCATCATGTTGCTGCCTGGCGGCTGGAATTTCACCCCGGTTTCATATTGGGTGGATTTTGTTGGCTTAAACGGCGCGCCGCTGGCATCTGTTCCGGTAAGCGGATCGAAGGCGGTTGATGTGCTGATCCACGGCGCCAGTCCGTTATCGAACGGATAACTCAGGCCGGCACGATAGCTCCAGGCCGTATCATTGCTCTCGGTACGCGTGTGAGTGAGATTATTATTGGTGCGCATCTGTGACCAGTCATGACGTCCCCCTAACAGCAAATGCCAGCCGTTCCACTGCAATTCATCCTGGCTGTAGAGTCCCACACGGTTAAAGCGCTGTGTTGTCGAGGTGTATGAGGCAGGCACCGGATCAAAAGAAGGGCGATAATCACTGGACCACGGATCAAAGGTAACGGTTTGCGAGACGGTCAAATCTTTATCCAGTTTCCCGGTCTGATAGTCCAGCCCACCCAGAAGTTGATGGCTGATCGGCCCGGTGGAAAACTGAGTAATGGCCTGATTATCCAAAGAAAGGCTGTCTGACGTGCTGGGCGAATCCTGATAAACCGCGGTCAGTTGACTTTCATCAGCGGTAACCGCACGGGTGAAATCACGCCGTACCGCTGAATTAACATGGGCATAACGCATATTTTGCTTGAGTTGCCAGCGATCATTCAGTTGGTATTCAAACAGTGAAGTAATGTCATACTGGGTACGTGTCGATTTTTCATGGCTGGGATCGCTGTAGTTCTTATCGGTGTCGATTTTTCCACGTGGATTGGGCAACAGTCCCAACACCTGCGCGGGCAGGGTGTCGTAATAACCGGATTTTGGTTCGCGCAGGTAGTGAGTTAACAGCGTCCAGTGGGTGCGGTCATTCGGTTGCCAGGTCACAGATGGCGCAAGGTAGAGGCGCTGCTGTTTGGTATCCTCAATTTGAGACCCACGGGTGACGGCCAGCCCGTCAAAACGATACAGCCACTGTTCGTCATCGGTCAGTGTGCCGGTGGAATCCAGACTCAGTGAACGGGTGTTGTGGTTACCGATATCCAGCTTTACCTGGTTGGATTGTGTGGCGGATGGGCGACGGGAAACCATACTGATAATACCACCGGTGCCGCCCTGACCATACAGGGTGGATGATGGCCCGTGTAACACTTCGACGCTTTGCAGTCCCCAGGCTTCGATTTGTGGCCCCCAGATACCGCTATTGCCAATGACGCGCAACCCATCAAGATAATAATCGGCCTCAAACCCGCGCATTTTGGCAAAATCGACGCCGCTGGAAAATGCGCCATAACGCTCCACGGAAATGCCCGCATTATAGCGTAGCGCCTGGCTGACGGTAGTGGCGGATTGCACATCCATCTGTTGGCGATTAACCACTGAAACAAATTGCGGAACCGCTACCAATGATGAACGCGTTTTGGTTGCTACCTCGGCCTGTTTCGCCGCATAGCCAGGAAGCGGCGCCTCGGCGGTTGGTTTTGCCGCAGTAACCAGCAGCGTCGCCTCGCTGGTGGCGGCCAGCGAGGCGAGTGGGGTAAAACCGATCGTCAACATCCATATATAACACTGGAATTGACAAAGGTTATTGAATTTAATCAATATTATCTCCTTTTAGGATGAATATAGTTCAGCAATGACTACTTACAGACTGGTTAATGTAGCGATAAAATACACATTGACCGACCAACGGTCAATGTGAATAATTATCAATTCCATTTAACTATCGGATAACGCCATAATGAATATTGAAGGTGTGCTGTTGTTGCAGCGCGCTCAATTGCTGGCTTGTGAGGTGAACCAGCTGTTGCAACCAGTAAAATCAGCCGCGCTGGTGTCATAATGTGTTGCAGGATGGTTACGACCATCCTGTTGGAATGCCTGATGAAGTGAGTAGCAAACAGATGATTATTGTGAAAGATGCCTTGCGTAGCCAGGTTGAAGCTGAATCACAAGGACGCCGTACGGTCCTGTATACCGTCAGTGGCCAGCCAAGTTACATGTACGTGATGTCGCGATTTACGCTTAATGATGTCGTTCCCGGGTTGGGGCATGCCGTTCATCCGGCATTTATCGTTAATGGCGAGGTGAAAAGCGAGTTTTTTTATGGTTGTTATCCAGGCAGTATTCACCAGGGGGAATTGTTAAGCCTGCCGGATGTCGCTCCCGCCAGCCAGCGTTCACTGGGTGCATTCCAACACGCTGCAGCCAGCAACGGCGCTGGCTGGCATATCAGCACCAACGCTGAATGGGCCGCGCTGATGTTTTGGTGTCGTCACCGCCAGTTGGCGGAACGGGGGAATACCGATTATGGCCGTTTCCATGATTTTCACCCTGAATTTGCTCGTCGACTGGATGGCGCCCCTGCCGGTGAGGAAGGCGGGCAGCCAACCACGTTGACCGCCTCCGGCCCGGCCAGTTGGTACCATGACGGCACTTTTGCGGGCATTGGCGATTTGTGCGGCAATCTGTGGGAATGGCAGGATGGTTTGCGCCTGGTAGCGGGTGAAATACAGATTGTGCCGGATAATGATGCGGCATTGGCGGGCACTGATGGCGATGCCCGCTGGCGGGCGATTGATCTGCGCACTGGTGCACTGGTAGCGCCCGGTTCGCCGCATGTGGCAAAGTTTGACGCGTCAACACCCTTACGTACCGGCAATGCCGGCGTGCCGATACTCAGTACCACCATCCGCCACTACAACGGCGATCCTGATGATAATGGTTATCCGCCGGGACTGATGGACGCGGCATTCGATCAGATTCAGGCGGAACGCGGTATTACGGTTCCTTTACTGCTAAAAATCCTCGGTATTGCGCCACTTCATCGCGGTGATGATGGCGACCAGGTTTATTTGCGCAACTATGGCGAGCGGATTATCATGCGTGGCGGAGCCTGGTATTCCGGTGCGGCAGCGGGGCTGCGGACGTTGTGTCTGAGTCACGGACCGCAACATGCCAGCACCACCGTAGGCGCAAGGCCGGCATTCTGTGCGCGTTAGCGGTGCCGGTTTTATTTATCATTATTTTCCATCGGGCACAATTCTGGCGATACATCAGGGCCTTTTCGGCCCTGTTTTATTGTGCACAGAAAACCCCCAGCCAGACCGGGGGCTCCGTAAAGCTTTCAGCTATAAGTCGGTTATGAAAACCCCTTTTGATTTGTTAAAACACCTTGCGGTCTGGCAACGGCAAAAGTTAAACCAGAAATCGAAAGAGGGCCCCAATGGGGAACGAAAATAATGAGGCAATGCGCCGGCAAAAGTAATTGACGCCTAATACCCTCCGTTGATATGTCCTTCAACGGAGCCGGTGTCCGTGATACCGCCAGAACACTGAAAGTCGGTATCAACACCGTCATACGCGCATTAAAAAACTCGCACCGAAACAGGTGACATCTTCGCCAGTCGCTCATGCCGATGTCGCCCTTATCGGCGAACTGGATGAACAAGGGAGCTTTGTTGGCAGCAAGGCCCGACAGC
>JAATFO010000095.1 GCA_015655145.1 Enterobacterales bacterium
CGCCTGACAGGCGCCATCGTAGAGCGACCAGCGAGAATAGCCCGCTACCGAGAGCGCCAGCGCCGGTACTGCGGCTATCGCCTCTTCTATGGCGATGGCGTGGTCGCCACGAGATCAACGGTGCGAACATCACTTCCCCACTCCTGCCAGGCGCCATCGTAGAGCGACCAGCGAGAATAACCCGCTACTGAGAGCGCCAGCGCCAGTACTGCGGCTGACATGCCGCTGCCGCAGGTCGTAATGATCGGTTGCGCCGGTATCAGGCTCAGTTGCTGAAACCGGCGCCGTAACGCCGCCAGCGGCAAAAAGCGGTGGTCCGGCGTAAGTAGTTCGCCATAAGGCAGATTCACGCTGCCAGGAATATGACCACGACGCAAATGCGGTGTGCTTTCCTCCTCCTGACCGGCAAAACGGGCCGCGCGACGGGCATCAATCACCTGTGCTTCATGGCTGTGGAGATTGTCCAGCATATCGCCCAGACCACGAATTCGTTGCGCGTGAAAGGCGCATCGCCAGGTCCGCGATGCCGGTTGCGGGCGCGCCAGCGCGGCATTTGTCTGCAATACGCCGGACAATGCCGGGGAACCGCCGTCAAGAACACGCACCTGGCGATGGCCAAACAGCGTAAACAGCCACCATGCGCGGGCGGCGTCAATCATATTGCCGTCATCGTAAAGTACCACGCTGTCGGTCAGGGTAATCCCCAGTTCGGTCATGACGCGACTGAACTGGCTGGCGGCGGGGACACTGTTCGACAACGGGGAGGCCACATCGCATAACTGTTGCAGTAACAGGGCGCGGGTGGCGGGTAAAAACACCGGCTGTTGCAGATCGGTAAGGTGTTTCTGTGTGACAAACAGCAAGGTCAACGCTGCCGATGATTCAGCTAACTGGCGCGCGGAGATCAGCGCGGTGAAAGACATAGTCCCTCCCATAAAAACGTTGTGGAATGGCGCCGGGTAAACGGCGCCGGGCGTGACTACCGGGTGGTTGTTTGCCAGAAAATGGCCTGAACATCGGGCGTTGATTTGATCAGACCATAGCGCGCCAGATCGCTGGCGATGACCTTGAGTTTATCAATGCCCGCATCATCAGGAAAATCATTCAGCGGCGCGGCATACACCAGATCCCGATCAAAATGGAATTGGCGGATCACCGCATCGCGGCCTTCATCGCCATGCTGCGTGACATAAGCGTTAGCCTGGGATATCGCCTGGTTAAAATGCGCCAGCGTTTCGGGATTGGCGGCAGCAAAACGTTTACTGGTGATGAAGTAGCCGCCGACGGCGCCCGGCATTGAGCCGGAATTGACCGCCAGCAGCGGTTTTAATCCGGCTTTTACCGCCGCCGCGCCCGCGGGTTGTGCCAGCCAGACGGCATCAATAGCACCCGATTTCACGCTGCTATAGGCATCTTCTCCGGAGACTTTGGTCCAGCGCAAGGCACTGAAATCGCTAACGCCGAGGTTTTCCAGCGCTTTTTTCGTGCTCCACTCTGAAATGTTGTTGATGTAGGGCGTACCTATATTGGCGGTTGCCAGTTGGCGCGGATCGGTAAGCTTACTGTCGGCAGCGACGTAAATTTTATACGGGTCTTTCTCCGCCGTTAAGGGATGGCTGTATGCAGCATGGAGTAGCAGTAACGGCAGTTTGCGGTCAATGGCCTGCAAGTCGCTGACGACATTGGCATAACCAATATCATACTGACCGCTCAGCACGCCCGGAAGAATAGTGGCGCCGCTGGTGCCGGTTTGGATGTCGACATCAAGGTTTTGCCGGGCAAAAAAGCCTTTATCTTTGGCAATAATCAGTGGCGCGGCCTCCAGGGTGGGGATCATCGCAACTTTCACCTTAACCAGCTCGGCGCGTAAGCCGGGGGTCAGGGTGAATAAGCCAGTCAACAGTGTGGCGTTTAATAATCGCGCCAGGCGGAAGGACGGTGTCATCATTTAACTCCTGAGTGGATGGGTATTGAACGTGTTTCAGTACGCGTGGTTAATAATTTGGCCAGTAAGCGTGAGCGGATGCGGGCGAATTCGGGCAGTCCCCGGGTGGTCATTTGATCGCGTGGATGGGGTAACGAAACGTTCACCTCATCAATAACAATTGCCGGGGCTCGGCTAAGCACCAGTACCCGGTCACTCATGTACGTCGCTTCATCAATGTCATGAGTGACGAGAATGGTGGTAACGCCACTTTCCTGTTTCAGCTTCAGGATCAGGTCTTCCAGTTCAAAACGGGTTTGGGCGTCAACGGAAGCAAAAGGCTCATCCATTACCAGCAACCGCGGCTGACAGGCCAACGCGCGGGCGATTGCGACGCGTTGTTGCTGCCCGCCGGAGAGTTGCCCCGGGTAACGCAGCCCCATGCCCGCGAGACCAACGCGCGCCAGCAGCGTCGTTGCAATCTCATGCCTTTTGGCACGGTCACGCAGGCGGTGGCGCAGTGGCAAGGTGATGTTGCCCTCCAGCGTGAGCCAGCCATACAGGGAACGGCGGTAATCCTGGAATACCACGCTGAAATCCGCTTGTGGTGTTCTGACCGGCGAGCCCTGATACAGCACTTCGCCGCCGGTTGCGCGTTCCAGGCCGATAATTGCCCGCAATAACGTACTTTTACCGGCGCCGGACGGGCCGACAATGCTGAGGAATTCGCCTTCGTTCAGGGTGAAAGAGATATCGCGTATCGCGTCTGTCGCCCCTGTGGGGGTGGTATAGCTTTTATGCAGTTGTTGAATGGTGAGCATCTTTGTGCAACCTGGTGAGAATCAATGATTTAATGGCAATAAACGCCTTGTTGATGGCAAACCCGAGCAGGGCCAGCAACAGCACGCCAGACCACATACGGGTGATATCGAAGCTGTTTTGCGCATTGAGGATGACCGCGCCGATACCGCGCGTTTCCCCCACCATTTCACTGGTAATACTGGTGATTAAGGCCAGCGGAATGGCGATATGCACACCGGTTAACATCGCCGGTAGCAGTGCAGGCAGCGTAACGTAGCGAAAGGTGGTCAGGGGGCGCAGTGAGAAGACCTGCGCGGTCTCTTGCCATTGCCGCGGGATACGTAAATAGCCATCCAGCGTGGTGATCATCACCGGGCAAAATACGGCAATGGCAATATTCAACTGCTTCATCTCATTGCCGATACCCAATAGCGAGATGGTTACGGGCAGCAAAATGACGTTAGGGGTGGCCCGCAACAGTTCGATCAACGGCACCAGCACGATGGCAAGGAAACGAAGCCCGCCCAGCAGCAATGCGGTTATCAATCCGGCGATTGATCCGCTGATAAAACCGATGACAATGTTGTGCAGTGTGGCTGTGATATCCGCCAGCCCCGGCGGTGAAGACCAGTAGAACCAGGCATCGTGCAACATTGCCGGTAATGGCGGGAAAAAGGCATTTTCCGCGTAGGCGCTCACTCCCCACCACAGCAACAGGAAAATCAACGCGCTCCCCGTTTCGATGAGCCAGCCGGTAGTTCGTTTCATGCCGCACCTCCCGCAGGGGTTTTGGCACTCCACAGAGACAGCAGCAAGTTCATCGCCACCGACAATACCAGGGTGACCACCACGCAGGCATACATGCGCAGGTAGTTGCCGCCACTGTAGGCGACGGACACTTCTTTACCGATACCGTCGATCCCGGCTAAATATTCCATACTGATGAGCAAGACTAACGCCGCGCCGCCGCCGATACGGATGGCCGTTTTTAACGTTGCCCACAGGGCGGGAAGGCGGATATAGAGAAAACAGCTCAGGCGCGGCAGCCGATAGACCTGGGCCACTTCCAGCGCCATTGGATCGATCTGGCGGCTGCCGTCAATGAAGAGCGGCAATACCTGCCATAGCGTCCCGAAGACGGTGAGGAAAATAGCTCCGCTGGCATCGGCGCCAATGGCGAGGATCACCAGCGGAATGAGCGCGGTGGCGGGAACCGGACGAATAAACTCAATCACCGGTGTTAACAGATGAAACAGCCAGCGTTGGCTTCCCAGCGCCATGCCAAGGGCAAATCCAGTCACGATGGCGAGTGTTAAGGCCACCAGCCCATTCAGCAATGTATCAAGCAGCGGCGTGGTCAGTTCACCTTGTAACAACAGGCGGAGCGTTTCTTCGCATATCGCGCCAGCCGGGGGGAATTTGACGGCATTAATCCAGTGTTGCCGGGCCGCGATGTCTTCCAGCAGCGCGAGCAGGCTCAACGATAATAATGCCGATGCGCCGAGTCTCAGGGCATTATTACTGTTGACGAGCCGCTGGCCCCGGCGTGGGCGGAAAATCAGCGACAGTTCACGCATTGGTATCGACTCCGGTAAATGCGAAATGATCGCGCAGGGTTTTTCCTTGATAGTCAGTACGATAGATGCCACGTCGTTGCAGTTCAGGCACCACCAGATCGACAAAGCGATCCAGCGAATCGGGCAGAAAAGAGGGGAAAATATTGAAACCGTCGGCCGCGCCTTGCTCAAGCCAGTATTGCAGGTAGTCAGCCACTTCCTGCGGGTTGCCAACGACGGCATGCGTTTGGGCGATGGCGGCGTAAACCAAATCACGGTAGGTAATACGCTGGCGCCGATCCTCCGCGATCAGGTTGCGGCGCGTCATGCGGGTGATATAGTCGATAATCACGCGTCCTGCCGGGCTGGCCTGTTGATAGACAGCCGCGGGGACGGGCGTATCAAGATCATTGCCGGTGACCTCTACGCCTAACGCCTGGCTGGCCAGCGTCAGGTTACGCTTTGCGCCCCGGCCCATGCCGACGTATTGAAAATGAGGCTGCTCAGCGCCTGCGGCGGCGGCGACGGGGGTTTCCTCTGCATCAAGGATAATCAGGTTGTTAAGCTTATCCCAGACTGCAACTGCCTCGGCGGTGGTTTCCTCTACGATGACGATCAGTCCTGGCAAGATTTTGATCGAATCAGGTGAGCGGCCATAGGCCAGAGCGCGCTGCTTAATGTCGCGGTAGTAGTCACGCGCTTCGTCAAAAACAGCATGACCGGAGAAGATCACATCCGCGTAGTGGGCCCCTAAATCGCGCGATTCGGCCGATGTCCCGGCATGAAGGATCACCGGTTTACCCTGCGGTGGGCGCGGTAACGGAGACGGCCCGGGGACTAACCCGTCCTTTCCCGGCGTGAGCGGATGTATGCCTGGCCCGTTATCCTGGCGTGGTGGCCAGGCATCGCTGTCCCATGAATGCCACAGCCCGATCACGGTTTCGGTAAAGGCATTCGCCCACGCGTAGCGTTGTGCCGTATCCCAGTGATGATCGCGGCTGAAGTTGAATGCGGCGGCGTGATCCGCGCCGGTGACAATGTTCCATGATGCCCGCCCGTGGCTCAGGTGATCCAGCGAGGCCATCATCCGCGCCACAGTGAAAGGATCGTTGTAGGTGGTATTGGTGGTTACTACGATACCGAGCGACCGGGTAGCGGCGGCGATGGCGGTACCGGCGACAAACGGCTCCAGGCGGGCCATCTGTCCCGGGTTGGTTTTGGCCAGCGCTGGATCAGCCACCAGGCGGTCACCGAGAAACAGAAAATCAAACTTTCCCTGTTCCGCTTTTTGCGCCATTTGCTGGATAAAGGCGATATCAAAGGCGCCGTCTGTTTTCGCCGCCGGATGGCGCCAGCCCGCGGAATGTGTTCCGGTTGCCCAGAACATCAGCCCCAGATGCAGTTGCCGCTTTTTGATATTCATAACAATGTCTCGCTTGCGTGCGCAGTAAAGAGGTTCTCAGGTCTGGGCAAACCCAGACGGCTCAGTAAGGTGGTGGCGTTGACGGCAGGCGAGGGCGCGTTAGCCAGCAAACGCCTGACATGGTCATTTCCTGCGCCATAACCGGCTGGTAATGAGAGCAGTACGCCATTAATCACCGCCGTCTGGTGCCACTGAGCCAGTTGTTGTTGCCACTGGGTCCAGTCGCCGATGAACAGATCATGCTGGTCGTCAGCCGTGAGTGCGGTGTGCTGTTGCAATGCCTGCGCGCGCTGGTGCGCCAGCGCTGTGGTGTCGGCTACCAGCGGAATGACGCGTTTTAAGACGCCCGGCACGGTGGCGAGGTGACGCTGCGCAGCCGTTCGCCATGCTTCCAGCGCCGGGAGGCTCAGCCCTGAGGCGAGATATACCGCTTCCGGGTGAGGTGGTTGATCCCTGCATGTCGCGGTGAGCGACAAAAACAACGGCGGCCGTCCTTGCGGGGAGCGCACCACATTGAGTGGGCCACGCACACTGAAATACTGACCGTTGAAATTGAGGAAATGGAGTTTGCTGCTGTCAATAAATATTCCGCTGGCTTTATCGCGTAGCAGCGCATCATCCTGCCAGCTATCAAACAGCGCATTGACGACGCTGATCATCTCGCTGTGGCGTGCCAGCCGGGTCGATTCTGTTTGCACTGACTGGCCATAATTGGCCGCTGCGTTGCCCTGTTCGCTGGCGGACAGCAACCAGCCCGCCCGGCCATGGCTGGTGTGATCCAGTGACGCGACCAGTCGCGCCAGTGAAAACGGCGGGATCGTGTTGCTGTTGAGCACCGGTACCAGGCCAATGGTTTGGCTATGACAGGCCAGCCAGGCGGCGAGGGTCAGCGCTTCAAAACCGAGCGTTGTCCACTGTTGCCAGTCAGGTTGGGTATTCTGTGGCGCATCATGAAGTAACACCAGGGCGCAGCCGTGCTGTTCAAGTTGTTGTACCAGCGTGGTGATCAGTGCGGGATTAAAGGGATCCGCCTGATCGACTGGCGAACCATCACGCAAATTCTCCTGCAATGATGCGGCAAGTAACCAGGGACGGGGGGAGAGTTCTGACATACTGAATCCTTATAAAACCGCCTCTCTGAGCGGCGTTCACCGTACCCAGAGAGGAAATGACACACTAAAAGGGATAACGCACGGCATGCGGGTTGAGGCTCAACCATTGCCGATGGGTAAATTCTTCTATGTTGGCCGGGCCACCAAAGCGTCCACCGGTACCGGAATCGCCTAAACCGCCGAAAGGGACATGCGCTTCGTTATTCACGCTTTGATCATTCACATGCGCCATACCGACATGCTCGAAGCGATCAATAAGCTGTTGCGCACGCAATACATCACGACTTTGTACCGCGACGGACAGCCCCCAGGCGCTGGCATTGACCAGGTCGGCGGCTTCGTCATCACTGTCAAACACCGTCACTGGCGCGACCGGGCCGAACAGTTCTTCGCGGAAAGCGGCGGATTCGGCGCTTACATCGGCCAGTACCGTTGGGGTAAAGAACAAGCCGTCATGGTTGCCGCCAGTCACCACACGGGCGCCCTGCGCGATAGCCCGTTGCAGGATGTCATCCAGCCGAGCGACTTGTCTGGTATTAATCATCGGGCCAATTTGCACTTGTGCATCCTGGGGATCACCGATAACCAACGCTTTGGCTTTCGCCGCCAGCGCGGCGACATAATCATCATAGCGGGAGCGGTGAACCAGATGGCGGCCTGACTGCAGGCAGACCTGCCCCTGATGAAGGAACGCGCCCCAGGCGCCATGTGAGGCGGCAATCTCAACATCGGCATCGTCCAGTACCACGAAGGCATTGTTACCACCGAGTTCCAGCGAGGTTTTTTTCAGCGTTTGCCCTGCCCGGGCAGCGATGTTTTTGCCCACTGCGGTGGAACCAGTAAAGGAAATTTGTTGTACTTCGGGGGTATCGACCAGCGCCGCGCCAATGATTCCATCTCCGGGGAGTACATGAAACAGGCCTTCCGGCAAACCGGCTTCCTCAAACAGACGGGCCAGCAGAATACCGCCGGCAACCGGTGTTTGCGCATCAGGTTTGAGGATAACCGCGTTGCCGAGCGCCAGTGCCGGGGCAACGGAGCGTATCGCCAGTAACAACGGGAAGTTCCATGGCGTAATCACCCCAACCACGCCAACCGGAATGCGGCGTACGAGGTTGAGCCGCCCAGGTAAGGTTGAGGGCAGTAATTCGCCGGTGACTTGCGCCGGGTAGCTGATCGCCTGTTGCAGCGTGCGCCAGGTTTGTTCCACTTCCCAGACGGCCTTGATCTGGATCGAACCCGACTCACGCACTAACCAGTGATGAAAATCTTCACGGTATTGCGTAAACAATATCGCGGCACGCAACAGTACATCGGCACGTTCAGTAAAGGGGCGAGCAGCCCAGGCTTTTTGCGCTTTTTGCGCGTGCTGTGCGGCGTAGGCGACATCGTCGGTCGTGGCCCGGCTCACCTCGCCAATAATCGCCTGAGAGGCGATGTCCCGGACCTCAAGCGGCGCGGCTGAGCTGTTTTTCCACTGGCCACTGAAAATTTGGTGACGGTATGGCGTGATATCTCGAAAATTGTAGCTCATGACATGATCCTTATTTTGTCTGTTTAACCGGGTTTAGAATTTCCCCCAGCCGTTCACCGATAATGACGCAGGGCGCCATCGGGTTGCCATTGGTGATGCGTGGCATGATCGACGCATCGGCTACCCTTAATCCTTCCACGCCATACACGTTTAACTCGGCGTCCACCACGGAAAGCGCATCGCGCCCCATTCGTGCCGTGCCGGCCTCATGGCGATAGGTGATGGTGCCGTTGCGCACAAAGGCTTCCAGCTCTTTCCCTTTCAACGGGCCTGGCAGCACTTCACGTTTCGCAAAAGGTTTCAGCGGCAGTGAATTGCCAATCGCACGGCAAATTTCCACACCGCGGATCAATGCGTTGAGATCGTCAGGGTGCTTGAGAAACGGGATATCAATACGTGGTGCGGCGCGTGGATCGCTGGAACGCAGCGTGACTGAACCGGTGCTTTTCGTCCGATTAAGCCCGGGACCGAGACTCCAGCCGTATTGCGGCAGCGGCGCCAGTCTGGCGTTTTCCTCGGTGGCATACGGGATTTCGGCCAGAAAGGGTTGCAGATCGGCCTCTTCCAGTTCGGGGGCGCTTTTGGCGAAAAAGGTGGCTTCACAGATGTTATTACGCGGGGGAATGTTTTCGTAATGTTCCCAGACACAACCAGCGACCACCGGATGATCCTGAAGATGTTGTCCTACCCCGGGCAGGTTCTCCACCACATCAATGCCCAGCGCCTGTAATGAGGCCGCTTCGCCAATCCCTGAAAGTTGTAATAGTTTGGGCGTATTCAGTGCACCAGAGGAAAGGATGACCTCACGGTCACTGTAAATCGTCTGCGGCTGATTGCGCCATATTAGCGTGACGCCGGTAGCGCGTTTACCGGAAAAGGTCAGGCGCAACACTTCTGCCCCGGTTAACAGAGTAATATTCGGTTGGTCAAGAATGGGATAAAGGTAATCAGCCGGGATATTCCGCCGGACGCCATCTTTGATGCGTACATTAACCAGCGACGCCCCTTGTGGGCGGTGGTTCATGATGCCGTTGTTATCATTGAAGCTGGGAATGCCTTGCGTCGCCGCGCCGCGGACAATGGCTTCCGCCAGCGGGTTGGGATTCTGTGGTTGCTCAATCCACACTAATCCGCCTTTGCCACGAAACGCGGGATCGAACGGCCCCTGATAATCTTCGATGCGTTGATAAATCCCAAGGACATGGTCCCATCCCCAGCGGCTATCATTGGCCTGCTTAGCCCAAAAGTTGAAGTCGCTGGGTTTGCCCTGAACCCAATAGCTGGCATTGATGCTACTGCCGCCGCCGACAGCTTTACCCATGGTTAGCAGTACCGAACGGCCATTCACCACCGGGGATGGATCGGTGGCGTAGTTCCAGTCCTGAGTGCTACCAACATTGGTGTACCATACCGACGGATCGAGGATTTGCGGCAGATCGTCAGCTCCGCCGGCTTCCAGCAACAGGACCTGCTTGTCAGGATCCTCAGCCAGTCTGCGGGCCACCACTGCGCCGGAAGAACCGGAACCTACCACAATGTAGTCATAGCGATCTTTCAGGTGACGTTTATTATAAAACTGACGGGCATAAACGGCGCTGGCTTTATCAATCTCCGGCGCCACCTTGTTCAAATCAATGCCGGCTTGCTCAATCAGGGAAACGAATTGGTTAATCGTTATCGCTCCCGCTGTCAGGGCTTTTTCTGCCCTGGCAATAACATTCCTGGTATCATTTAAAGGTTGAATCATAATTGACTCCAAATAAAAAGGATGGACAACGTCTGGAATAAATAACGATAACTACAGCAACGCGATTAATTAAAAGCGAAATATGTGCCAGTTATTTTTAAATAAAAAATGAGCATAACGTTATTCACTGGCTGTCTTTCACATTGCAATGCTGTCGGCCGCTCCGGTTTAACTGAATTACGGATCTGAGCGTGAATTCACCGGCATTCGCTTGTTTGTCTCTTTATTGCAAGGTGAAAGCGCCAGACGCTTCGAACAGTTGCCGCCTGGCTGCATCTCGACGTTAGCTGGGTCTATCACAGAGGAAAAGGATCATTATCAGCCAATAAATAAGATTACATCATGTCAATGCTTATTTTTACTGCCGTAAAATGCGGCACTGTCACATTTTACGGCAGTTTATTTAAAGCCATAGCGTTTTATTTTGCGTTGCAATGTTGCCCGATTAATCGCCAGTTGCTCGGCGGTGTGCGTAATATTTCCCGCATGTTGTTTTAATGCCGCCGCAATGGCTTGGCGCTCCAGCTCTTCTAACGTGCCGTGCTGACCGTTATTATCTGTTGTTATTGCGGGCGTTGCCGCCACAGGCGGTGGAAGCAATGCGTTTATCCAGTCAGCGTCAATGGTTTCTCCTTCTTCGGAAAACGCGGCGATTTGCGTCATCAGTGAAATGGCTTGACGCACATTGCCAGGCCAGGGGTAATCGACAAGCCGCGCCCAGGCGGATCCGTCCAGTACCCGGTTCGGCAGGCGTGTGGCGGCCAGTGTAGTGAGTAGCGACTGGCGGTCTTCGCGTTGACGCAACGGAGAGAGTGTCAGGCTGAATCCTGCAAGTCGGTAGTAAAGGTCCTGGCGAAAACGTTTTTCGGCCAATAACTGCGGCAAATTGCAGTGCGTGGCGCTGATGACCTGAATGTGTAATGAGATGGGCTTACTGCTGCCAACACGCACCACTTCATGGCGATCTAACACCCGAAGTAAGCGGGACTGTAGCGCCAGCGGCATATCGCCGATTTCATCGAGAAAAAGTGTGCCGCCATTGGCATCTTCCAGCCGGCCAGCCATACCGCCTTTTTTGGCACCGGTAAATGCACCGTCCACATAACCAAAAAGTTCGGCTTCTATCATCGATTCAGGGAGTGAGGCGCAATTAACCGCGATAAAAGGGCCCCGGCTGGCGGTGCTGCAATCATGCAAGTGGCGCGCGGTATACTCTTTACCGGTACCGGTTTCTCCTTGCAGTAATACGGACAACCCGGCGTTCAGCGCACGGATACTGCGGTTTAGCGCTTTTTGCCCGGCGGAAGGTTCTGCTTTGGGAGCTCGATGCTCAACGATGTGAATTCGCGTAGCTGACAAAACGGGCGCATGAGCTTTTACCCAAAAAGTGCGGCCACTGTGTTGCGAGACCAACGGTTGATAATGTGTATCGCTTACCGCGAGTAACGCGGCGGCGGGGATACCAAACACGGTATCTACTGGCGTTGGGGGCGTCGGGGGGAACTGCCAGAGATCGAGATAATGGCGTGCCGCAGTATTTCCTGCCGTAAGGAAGCCGTTAGCATCAATAGCAATCAACAATGTTGGTGTTTCGCCAGGGCGGAGCGCTATTTCCAACACAGTATGCCGTTGCTGGCGGGCCTGATGAATAAACAGATGCTGTTCAATCTCACCGGCCGCACGCTGAAGTGTTCCGGCGACCAGCGCGTCATGGACGCTTTTGTCCCGTGACCAGTTGAGCACCCCGACGACATCGCCACGTCCGTCATGTAGCGGCACGGCCATGCAGAGTAATGCATGATTAGTAAAAAAATAGTGTTCAGCGCCAAATGTCCGCGCCAGACGCCCGGTATGCAGGGCCAAATTCATCGCGGCGGTACCAATTCTTGCTTCGTCAAAATGGACACCGCTGCGGCCAGAACCGCGCAGTAATTGCGAGTGTCCATGCGAGAGACCAAAACTCTCAATACAGTGATTATCGGTATCTGACAAAATAAACACATTATTTTGTGGATCAACCAACTCTTCTTTTACCGCCAGTAAACCGGTATGTGTGGCATGACGCAACAGGCTATATTTTTCCTGCGCCATTTTTATGTCATAGGCGAGATCGACTTCATAAATTAATTTATCGTTGGGACGCATGCCTGCACAGACCATTCGCTCCCATGAAGCCCTGACATCGGCATTCACATCCTGGCTGGGTGTCAGTTTTTTTGCTTCGACTAACGCCATTTTTTCTCTTACAAGTAACGTAGTATTGATCATTATGGCTCAGTACATTGATTGACAGTGAGTGATGAGAGGGTGCCAACAAGGGCACATTAACAGGGCGGTCAGAGGGCAATCCAATTATCAGGTCGCTTTACGGCAACATGAAATCCACCAGATATATATTTCATATTACAAAAAGGGTTGCAATCTCCAGCTTAGAATAAATATACGCAAGGATATGTCATATACCGACTATATACCCGTCCTCCTTCGAGATGCAGGAGGTTGACGGCATCTCGATGTTATCTGGTTATATTCTTGTCACTCATCGGCGTTGCCGAGTGGGACAATCGTTCAGTCAGTTGAACGACGGTAATAAGGCATTCCTCATGACAAGGGATCTGACGAGAGGATGATAAATAAAATCATTTGATAACCGTAAGTTATGAATTTTGTTGCTAATAAAGTGTGATCTGTATCACAAAAAAATAACCACTCAGATCGTAATATAAATCCTTATATTACGATCTGTATCAAATGAATAAACACGATAAGCACCTGCGAGGTTTTTCCCTCATCCTCGGCCTGTTTCCGGTACTGGTTCATTCAGCAACCACGGAAAATACAAAGACACCGGGCCATTCAACGACCAACAAAGATAGCCAGATTGTGGTGACGGCCAGAGAGGCCAACGCCCCCGAATCCGTGTTGCCGGAATCTGCTTCCGGGGCCGGTTTCGTTACCCAGGATATTAATTTAGGGCCTTTGGGCGATCGAGACTGGATTGATACGCCCTACTCCACGACAACCCTTGATCACAATATCATTGACAATCAACAGGCGAAAAGCGTCAGCGAATTGTTAAAGTATGCGCCCAGTAGCCAGATGCAGGCCCGCGGCGGGATGGATGTTGGCAGACCGCAAAGCCGGGGCATGCAAGGTAGCGTGGTGGCCAACAGCCGGCTGGACGGACTGAACATGGTTTCCACCACCGCATTTCCCGTCGAAATGCTGGAACGGGTTGATATCATCAATAGTCTGACTGGTGCGCTGTATGGGCCAGCCAGTCCTGCCGGCCAATTTAATTTCGTCCAGAAGCGCCCGACAGAACAACCCTTGCGACGGGTGACGCTTGGCTACCAAAGTCGTAGCGCATTCTCCGGCCATCTGGACCTCGGTGGACATTTTGATGATGACAACCAGTTCGGCTATCGCCTTAATTTGCTGGATGAAGAGGGCGAAGGCAATGTGGATGACAGTACGCTACGCCGTAAGCTGGCGGCGATTGCCCTTGACTGGAATATAAAGCCGGGCACCACGCTGGAACTGAATGCCAGCCAATATGAATTCGTGCAAAAAGGCTACGCTGGCGGCTTTAGCTATAAACCGGGCGTTAATTTGCCGGACGCGCCAGATGCCAACAAGAATGGATTTGGCTTAAATACCGCAGGCATGGATTTGATCACCAAAACGGTCAGTTCGCGTCTTATCCATTATTTTTCTCCCGACTGGTATATGACTGCCGGCGTCGGTTATCAGCAGGCAGATCGGGCCATGCGTTCGGTGACCAACACCATCATTAATAATGATGGTGATATCAGCCGCTCAATCACCGATTCCAGTGCTGCCGGGCGTTTTCGGGTATTAAGCAATACAGTGACGTTAAATGGCCATGTGAATACCGGCTCTCTGGGTCATGATATTGCCCTTGCGACCACGGGGTATAAATGGTCGATTTACGCCGCCAAAGGCGCCAGTCAGAAATATGATCTGGGCACGTCAAATATTGATGATCCGTCAGCGATGCAAGAACCGTCGGATGGCCGGATCCGGGTCGACGGCGCACGTTATAAATCCAGCGATAGTAGTCAACAAAGTATCACGCTGGGGGATACAGTGACGTTTAATCCCCAATGGTCAGCGATGTTTTACCTTAGCCAGAGCTGGCTCGAAACGCGCAGTTATGATAACAGCGGCAACAAAAGCAGCCAGGATAATCAGGATGGTCTGAGCCCGGCGGTGGCGCTGATGTATAAACTGACGCCTGCCGTAATGACCTATGTCAGCTATGCGGATTCACTTGAACAGGGCGGAACCGCGCCGCTGGGGTCGGGGGTAAAAAATGAGGGGCAAACCCTCTCGCCATATCGCAGCCAGCAACTGGAAGTTGGGCTGAAAGCCGATGTCGGGGCGATGAATTTAGGGGCGGCGTTGTTTCGCCTGAAACGGCCTTTTGCTTATGTCGACCCGAATGACTTGTACTATAAGGAAGAGGGCGATCAGGTGAACAATGGGCTGGAACTGACGGCCACGGGTCAGCTTTATCCCGGCCTGAACATTTATAGCGGCATCACGTTGCTCGATCCGAAATTGAAAAACACCCTCTCCGCAAGTACCCGCGACAAGCGTGTTGTTGGGGTGCCTAAAGTTCAGGGTAATTTACTGGTTGAATACAGTTTCCCGTCATTGCCGGATCTGGTCTACAGCGCAAATGTGCATTACACCGGAAATCGCGCCGCTAATGATACCAATACCAGCTTGGCGGACAGCTATACCACGCTTGACCTCGGCGTCAGATACCGTACCCGAATCGCGGATGTTCCGGCGACCTGGCGCGTCAGTGTGGATAATGTGACCAATGAACATTACTGGGCATCTATTTTCCCCTCCGATACCGATGGCGGTGGCGGTTCCGCCAGCGCCTTTCTCGGCAACGGGCGCGAAGTCAGGGCCTCCGTTACCTTTGATTTCTGATTAAGCCAGGAGACGCTTTCCCCGCCGGCTGACGAGGAAAGCGGCTGAAATATGCGATCACTGTTATTACCATTACCTTATCTTAAGCATGTTTTGTTATGCACCGCGTTGCTGGCGGTATCCACAGGCGGCGTGGCAAAACAGCCACCGGCCGATTCGGCTCAGGAGCCGGTACGGATTGCTTCTCCGTGGCCGGCGCAAAATACCATTATCGCGATGTTAGGCTACGGTAAAAATATTGTCGGCACCTCGATTATTGCCAAAAAAATCCCCTTATTCCGCCAGGTATTACCGTCGATTAACGCAGTTCCGGCGGTCAGTATGGGCGACAGCCATGAGATTAACCCGGAACAAATCATTGCGCTGAGAACGCAATTATTGTTTGTGCCTGAAAATATGCCGATTCCGCAAAAGGAGATGCTGCAAAAAGCCGGTGTGAGCATCTATGCGCTGAAAGCCAATTCAATGCAGGCGCTGGTTGACCGCGTGATGATAACCGGGAAAATTCTGGGGCCAGATGCACAACATAAGGCCCTGTTGTACCAACAGTATTTCCAGAAAAACGTTGAACTGGTGCGCCAGCGATTACAGGGACTACCCGCAGATAAAAAACTCACGGTTTATCACAGCATGGGCAGCGCTCAAATTACCACCGGGCGTCCATCACTCAATCAGGACTGGATGGACCTCGCTGGTGCGCGCAATGTGGCGGAAAAGTGGTTTCAGGACAAAAAAAATAGCGCCGGAGAGGTGCCCGTTGAGCGTATTGCCGCCGCCAACCCGGCGGTGATCATCACCATGAAGAAGGACGATGCCGAGCTGATACGGAAATCACCGCAGTGGCAAGGGATGAGCGCGGTAAAAAACCATCGCGTCTATGTCAATCCGCAGGGCATGTTCTGGTGGTGCCGGGAGACCAGTGAAGAGGCATTGCAGTTTCTCTGGCTGGCGAAGACCCTCTATCCGGAAAGATTCAGTGATGTGGATATGGACAAAGAGACGTGGGATTTCTATCATACCTTTTTTGGCGTATCACTGTCAGCGCAACAGATAAAAGATATTCTGCATCCATAAGCAAGAAGCCCGCCGCCGGATGATCTGACGGCGGGTAGTTGATGCTTGATTTGGGTTAATTCATATTCTAATGTAATGCCATGAAACCGATACTGCCATCATCCCGCGAACGCGGCCGCCCGAGGGAGTTCGATATTGATATCGCGCTTGATCGCGCCATTGTGTATTTCCGTGAACATGGGTATCACGGCGTTTCGATCGCCGACCTTACTACGGCGCTGCAATTGTCCGCAGGCAGTATTTATAAAGCGTTCCACAGCAAGCATGCGTTGTTCTCATCGGCGTTAGCGCGTTATACGAAGGTACGTGGTGCGAAACTGGCGGAAATCACCAACAGCAGTGCCTCAGGCCGTGAGAAATTGCGCAGAATACTGACGTTCTATGCCGAGTCATCCCATAGCGGGCAAGGCCGGCAGGGATGTCTGGTGATTGTGGGCGCCGTTGAGCTGGCCAGCACCGATGCTGAGATTGCTGAGCAAGTTTCACGGTCGATGGCACATAACGAACAGCGATTGCAGGGGCTTATCCGTCTCGGACAAAACGATGGCTCAATTGCCCGCACGGTGGATGTGGATGTTACCGCACGTTTAATGCTGGCATTGGTTCATGGACTGCGGGTGTTGGGAAAAACCGGACGCCAGCGTGATGATATGCTGGCGGTCGTTGCGATGGCGATGAAACTGCTTGATTAATAACCGTTTTCATTAGGCGGATTTACTGACCATTTCGTCCCTCCGGGAGGGTTACCGGGATCTCTGGCGATTCTGCGTCTGCCTCGTGCTCTGTTCGCTGCCCATCAGACAGCGTTTTTTTACTTTAATAGGAAATGAATTAATCCAAATGAACGCGCCAACAGAAACCACGAATACTGCTGTGCCGCAAACCTCCGCCATTTCTGGCAGGTTGACGCTATTACTTGCCTGCGCGTGCGGGTTGATCGCGGCGAACATCTATTATGCTCAGCCGCTGGTAGCGCTGGTCAGTGCCAGTCTGCAATTATCGGCTTCGGCCGCAGGTCTAATCGTAACGCTGACCCAGATTGGCTATGGCGCGGGATTGTTGTTAGTGGTACCGCTGGCGGATATGGTTGAAAATCGGCGTCTGGCAATTATTATGCTTACTCTCGGTATGTTCGGTTTGTTGATCTCGGGCATGGTTACCACCGCACTGCCTTTTCTGGCATCGGCTGTTTTAGTGGGGTTGGGATCGGTGACGGTGCAGATTTTGGTGCCTTACGCTGCCCATCTTGCGCCGGAGGCCATTCGTGGCCGGGTAGTTGGCAATGTGATGAGCGGCCTGATGCTGGGCATTATGCTGGCGCGTCCCGTTGCCAGTATCATTACCCATATCTTGTCGTGGCGTTGGGTGTTCCATGTTTCTTTCTTGCTGATGCTGGCACTGACCATCCTGCTGCGTTTCACGTTACCCGTCCGCCCGGTGAGCGCCGTGATCACTTATCGACAGATGCTGGCTTCCATGGTGCAGCTGGTACGGACTACTCCTGTCTTGCGGCAGCGAGCGCTTTATCACGCCGCCCTGTTCGGGGTGTTTAGCCTTTTCTGGACCACGACGCCCTTATTGTTGGCGGGTCCTGATTTTCGCCTGACGCAACAAGGTATCGCGCTTTTTGCGCTAGCCGGTGTGGCGGGCGTTATCGCGGCGCCGTTAGCCGGGCGTATTGCCGATCGCGGATGGATTCGATCGGCGACTGCGGCGACGATGTTGCTGGTGCTTGCTGCATTCGGCATGACCCATGTCGGTCAGCAAGGATCGACCTTGTCACTGACCCTGTTTGTGATTGCCGGCATTACGCTGGATTTTGCCGTTGCCGCTAATCTGGTGTTGGGGCAGCGGGTGATCTTTGCGCTGTCTGCTGAGTTTCGTGGTCGTCTGAATGGGTTGTATATGGCAATATTCTTTACTGGAGGCGCCATTGGTTCTGCTGTCGGGACGTGGGTTTATGTTGATCATGGCTGGAATGGCGTTTCCGTCGTGGGAGGCCTCGTTTGCGTGCTGGCGTTGGCGTACTTACTGGGTGAATGTATCCGACGCTAGCAGAAACGGCGAACGGACTGGCAACGGCTGAATCTGGCAGAAAGGGCTTGCCATTCGGCCATAACCAGATCATAATGTGGACCTTTCGTGGTCAGATATAATTAAAATGCCTTAATTGACAAAGAGTTAGTGGTGTTTTTGCTGGCGCATGGATGTCTCACCCTGCGGGAATAGCTCAGTTGGTAGAGCACGACCTTGCCAAGGTCGGGGTCGCGAGTTCGAGTCTCGTTTCCCGCTCCAAATTTTCTTCCATAGATGTCCAGTGATGTCTTCAGGTCTATGAAAAAGGAGCGAAAGCTCTTTTTTTGTATCCAGTAAAATCCAGCAGAATCTACCCATATCCGGGACTTTTTAGTCCATTTTTTAGTCCATAAATACGGATGTGTGAGGTTTCGCTTTTTTGCTGGAAGTGAGCGGTAGGCGTGTCGAGGATCTGGTCCTGACTCTACAAGTCAGGAGCTGGAATATGGCACTTTCAGACATGGCCGTTCGCCAGGCCAGGGCGACCGGCAAGGCATATACTCTCGGCGACACCGACGGCCTCTCTCTCGCAGTCACTGACCATGGCAGTGGCTTTGTTGAATAAATCAGATTTCGGGCGAGCCTCTCTGTAGTGGGTTGAGTTTTCAGGCGATACGCACGCTTTCTGGCATACCGGCCTTCGTCATTCTGTTCAACGCACGCACCATGGCCAGAGCCTCTGCAACCTGA
>JAATFO010000006.1 GCA_015655145.1 Enterobacterales bacterium
GTCATACCAGGCCTGAATGGCCGACTCATCAAGCCAGAATGTCAGTGAGCCCCGATGGATGAGCGCCTTGTTGTAGGTAGCCCAGTTGGTGATTTTGAACGTTTGTTTTGCCACGTGATATCGCTGCAGGATCAGGAGTGTGGTGATCTGATCCTGATTGCGGCCAAACGTTCGATTTATTCAACAAAGCCGTTTTCAAGGTGGCAGTGGGTTTTGAGGGGGTCTCCAGGGGCGATAAAAGTTAAATATACCGCTACGGGTAGTTATGTGACCGTTTATGTACTGTTTGCTGCATATACCTGGAATGCGGCTGTCTTTGCCCGGACCAATGGTTCTAACTGGTATTCATCCGGAACATGGTCGCGCTGGGATCCATAGGTGGTTAAGTTAGATGCAGAGCCAGAAGGCACGGTAGCACAACAATGCGTGTCGATTCATAACCGGCTGGCGGGCATTGGCGCCAATGAAGATGGAAATCTGGTTGCTAAAACCGGGGAGGTTGCGATCACGGCACTTGATGGTTACAGCGTGGCGGAAATGATGCAGGTCGTTATTAATGGCATTTCGAGCCTGTAATTTAAATTGTAAACAGCTACACACTATGCCGGGAATCAATAAAACAGCAATATTGGGCAGGTTGTGTCCCAACATGTTGTCGGTTTACTGGCTGACACATCTGTGATTTTCCCCCCGCGGTTATCAGATATCGAAAATTACCCGCCGCCATTGCGCAGCGTGTCAGGTTTACCCGCTCATACAGACATTTTTATTATACCTGTTTTGTCTTTATTATAATTTTTAAGACGTAGCGACCAACAGTGCCTTATGCAACTATCAACGTCAAGATTTGCTATATATCAAACAGTCACCTGATAAATAATGATGTTACGGCAGCTTATAAACGTGTAAGTGTACTTTTTTTGATGGTTTCATCCCGATGAGCGCATAAGGAAAACATATGACAACAATCTCTCGTTTTAGCAAAAAACATCTGTCATTTATCGCACTGCTTGCGTTCAGCAGTGCGACAAGCGTCACGGCTTATGCTGATCAGTTATCTGATATCAAACAAGCCGGGGTTATTCGTATTGCCACCTTTGATTCAAACCCGCCTTTTGGCTCTGTTGATGAAAAAACGCATGAGATTGTCGGTTATGACGTCGATTTTGCCCAGGCGATTGCCAAAAAATTAGGGGTAAAACTGCAACTGGTTGCCACTAATCCCGCGAACCGTATTCCATTATTACAGTCTGGCAAAGCGGATGTGATTATTGCGGACATTACGATTACCCCAGAACGGGCAAAAGTTATTGATTTTTCTACCCCCTACTTTATTACCGGACAACAATTCCTCGTGCCCGCAACCTCGCCGGATAAGCTGGACGGTTATGCTACTGCACGCATTGGCGCAGTAAAAGGCACTACCGGTGAACAGGAATTACATCACCGTTTCCCGCAATCTCGCGTGCTGTCGTATGATGATATTCCACTGGCGCTGAGCGCGCTGCGTAATGGTAATGTGCAGGCGATCACCCAGGACAGCACCATCCTTGCCGGGTTGCTGGATGGCGCGCCAGATAAAGCGAAGTATAAAGTATTACCTGAGTTGCTGAGTAAAGAAGAGATAGGCATTGGGGTGAAGAAAGATCAACCGGCGTTATTAAATGCGATCAATGATGAATTGTTGTCTCTGGAAAAATCAGGCGAAGCCGTAAAAATTTACAATGCCTGGTTTGGTCCGCAAACCAAATCACCTCAGCCACGGTTGTTTACCATCAAAGCAGCAAAATAAAACAGGCGTCAGCTATGCAAACGACGACGTCTCCCGCCGTACAAACGGCGGATGTTTCATTATTACCGGCCGCGGTTGAATTCCGTCAGGTCGATAAATTTTTTGGTCAACATCATGTTATTCGCGCGGTTAATTTACGGGTGAACCGAGGCGAAGTTGTAGCAATTTGTGGACCTTCAGGCTCAGGTAAATCGACGCTGATCCGTTTAATCAATCAACTTGAACCACTCAGCACAGGTGAAATCTTTATTAATAACGCGCCGACCACTAACCTGAAAGGTAAAGCCCTGCGCGAGTTAAGAGCGGGCATCGGTTTTGTCTTCCAGCAATTTAATCTTTATCCCCATCTTGATGCATTGAGCAATGTGAGCCTGGCGTTAACCCAGATCCATCACTGGTCAGCGACAGATGCGCAACAAAAAGCCCAGGCGTTATTGCAACGTGTCGGCCTGGCGGATAAAGCCCATCATTTCCCCGCTCAGTTGTCCGGTGGTCAGCAACAGCGAGTTGCCATTGCGCGTGCGCTGGTGACTGATCCAGAGATTATTTTATTCGATGAGCCGACCTCAGCGCTTGATCCGGAAATGATCGGCGAAGTGCTGTTGGTGATGCAAGGGCTTGCTCACAGTGGCATCACCATGATTGTGGTGACCCATGAAATGAGCTTCGCGCGTGAAATAGCCGATAAAGTGATTTTTATGGATGGCGGTGAAATTCTTGAACAGTCTGACCCTGAACATTTTTTCAGTCAGCCTGCGCATCCGCGCGCGCAGCGATTTTTAGAAAAAGTCCTCTTCCCATTGAAATCAGCCGGGCAGGAAAAAAATGAACGGGTACCTTGACTGGGCGGGCGTACTGACTGGCCAGCCTTTGCAGTGGATTATCTCCGGCTTTCTGACCACCCTTTATGTCACCCTGGTGGCGAGCGTGCTGGCGACGGTAGTGACCTTGCTGATGTTTGTTTTGCGCAATTTACCCGGAAAATTCGGGCGGTGGGCTGTCGCGAGCTATGTGTCTGTTTTTCGTAATACGCCACTGCTGGTGCAGTTATTTTTCTGGTATTTTGCCGCTTACGGCGCCCTGCCACAGGTATGGCGCAATGCTATCAGCG
The DNA here is from genome assembly GCA_015655145.1 of Enterobacterales bacterium. Classification (GTDB taxonomy): domain Bacteria; phylum Pseudomonadota; class Gammaproteobacteria; order Enterobacterales; family Enterobacteriaceae; genus JAATFO01. The sequence continues at coordinate 2,904 of JAATFO010000006.1, forward strand.
ATAACCATCCGTGGGCTACATTTCCGGGTAATGTGGCCTGGCTGACACCTGAGTTTCTGTGCGCGGCCTGGGGGCTGGCGTTGTTTACCGCCGCATTTTTAATCGAAGAAGTGCAAGCCGGATTGAATTCAGTGGCGCAGGGGCAGCGTGAGGCTGCGGTTTCACAGGGATTTAGTCAGTGGCAAATGTTGCGCTTTATTCTTTTGCCGCAAGGGGTAGCCAACGCCTGGCAGCCGATTATCGGCCAGTATTTGAACCTGATGAAGTTATCTTCCCTTGCCAGTGCGATTGGTTTTTCCGAGCTGACGTATCAGGTCGGGCAGGTTGAAAGTTATAACGCGCATGCGTTGGCGGCATTTGCGGTCGGGACGTTGCTTTACCTTGGGCTGGGGGTGTTTATGGGGGGAATATTGCTGTATTTCGGCCCGGTGCGGGCGGGGAAAAAGAATATCGGGGCGGCTGTCGATGCCCTGATGGTCGAGGGGAAAAACGCCGCCGGGATAATCCGCCATGAACGTTGATTTTTCAGTTATCACCAATAACTTTACCTATCTGCTCTGGGGACGGTTATCTGACGGGCACGTGGGCGGGGTGTTGTTAACGCTGATAATGGCACTCTCCGCCGGGACGCTGGCACTGATTGTCGGCATATTCCTTGGCGCTGTCGCCTGGCGGTTTAGCGGATTTACCCGCCGTTGTTTGTTTATCTGGGCGGAGTTTATCCGTGGGATCCCGCTTATTTTTGTGATCTTCTGGTTGTACTTTCTGTTGCCGGTAGTTTTTGGCAGTACATTTCCCGGGGTATTGACGGTGATTCTGGCGTTGGCCTGGTTTTCCTCTGCGGCGGTGATGCATTCAACCCTTGCCGGACTGGAATCGTTGCCGGCGGGGCAACGCGAAGCCGGGGTCGCTTCCGGCTTAAGTGACAGCCAGATCTTGCGCGTAATTTTGTTTCCTCAGGCGTGGCCGAATTTGCTCCCCTCTTATGTGGGATTATTTATTTCCCTGCTGAAAGATACCTCGCTGGCATTTATTGTTAATGTTCCGGAACTCACCACCGTTGCGGGTCAGGTCAATAACCGGGTGCAGATTTATCCGGCTGAAATCTTTCTGGTGATTGGCGCGGTGTATTATGTGTTATGCGCCTCGCTGGCGATTGTTGCGGCCAGGCTGGGGCAACAACATCAGCGATGATATGCCAGTGTACTACCCGGCACTCATCATGCGGTAGTGTGTTAGCTTTGCCATTTTTCGCATTTGTATTTCTGAATAATTTATTAAGATAAAAAGCACGATTGAAATTTAAGCATAAATGTAATGCCACTATTGACGCTAACTGATCCGAATTTCAAACCAGTATGCTTTGTTTCTCCGGCTAATCTATTTATCAGAAATCGATTGCTGAAATACGTCATTGGTCTGGTTTCGCCAGTTGGTTAAACTCGGTTTCTGGTAAGGCAATGCCTTTATAGTATGAAGCCTCATGGCCATTCAGGCTGGCAAGCGTTCCTGTTTTTCTGAAGCGAATCAGACGTTGGCGATGTTTAATCAGCCGAATTACCTGGTTGTGTAAGTTTATCGGAATTCTCACTTGTCGCTTTGATGCAATCTGAATTATTTAGTGCGTTAGAGATGCGCCGAATTTTTTTATTTTAATTAACCAGGTGGATATGAATGAAAGCTATCGTTTTGCGACAGCATGGCGGTAATGAACAGCTACGCTTTGAACCCGACTTTCCCGACCCACAACCTGATAGCGGCGAAGTGATTATACGCGTCAGGGCTTCCTCATTAAATTACCACGATATCTTTACCCGCCGCGGAATGCCGGGCATTAATCTGCCTCTTCCTATTATTATCGGCCTGGACGTTGCCGGTGAAATTATCGCTGTCGGGCACGATGTGGTTGACTGGAAAGTCGGTGACCGTGTGTTAGTTGACCCGGTAAACCGAGTCAGCGGCGGCCTGACAGGGGAAACTTCGCACGGTGGACTGGCGGAGTTATGCCAGGTTGCTGAACATCAACTGATTGCGTTGCCGGATGACATTCCTTTTGAACAGGCGGCCGCGTTGCCGGTCGCTTACGGTACGGCAATCCGCATGATGAACCGTGTCGGGCAAATTCAGCCCGGTGAGCGGGTATTGATTCTGGGGGCCAGCGGCGGCGTGGGCGTGTGTTGTGTCCAGTTGGCAAAACTGGCGGGCGCCGAGGTGATAGCGTGTGCCGGTACGGAAGAAAAAGCCGCACGGTTACGCGCGCTGGGGGCTGATCATGTGATTCTCTATACCCAAACCGATTTCATGAAAGCAGTTTTCCAGCAGTTTGGTAAACCGGTGCGCCGTCGTGGCGCGGTTAATCCGGGCGGCGTTGATGTGGTGGTTAATTTTACCGGCGGCGATACCTGGGTGAAGTCATTACGCACGTTACGTACTGGAGGGCGCTTGTTAACCTGTGGCGCGACTGCCGGGTTCGCACCGCCGGAAGATATACGCTACATCTGGACGTATGAGCTGCAAATTCGCGGCTCCAACGGTTGGGAGCGTGAAGACTTACATGAATTGCTCCGCCTGGTACAACAGAAAAAACTTGATGTGGTGATAAACCAGCGCTGGCCGCTGGAGCAGGGTGCGCAGGCACTGGCTTCGCTGGAAGACCGTCATGTCTTTGGTAAGGTGATCGTGGCATGACACAGCGACTGAATGCACAACAAATTGCGGCGATTTTCCATGCATCTCCGGCGATTCGCTGGCTCAATATCCATGTTGAACAGGTAGATTATGAGAACGAGACACTGCGGGTCACAGTACCGATGCGCCCGGAGTTTGAGCGTCAGGCCGGCTCTGGTCAGTGGCACGGCGGTCCGCTGGCTGCGGTGATTGATACGGTGGGTGATTTCGCGCTGGGCATGTTACTGGGGCAGGGATTACCGACGCTGAATTTTCGCGTCGACTACCTGCGCCCGGCAGTTAACACCTCCCTGACAGTGATGGCACGTGTGCGGCGAATTGGCCGCAATGTCGGGATTGCCGATATTGACGTCTGCAATGAACAAGGTGTTTTGCTGGCGATCGGTCGGGCCAGCTATTCCACCACTTCGGTGAACGCCTCTCCTGATCAACAAGGACATTAATCATGAAGTTTAATTATTCCCGGCGTCGTTTGCTGACGCTGGCGGCAGCCGGCGGCGTATTGTCCGTTGCGGCGCCGACCTTTCGCGGTTTTTCGTTGATCAATGCCTCGTTTGCCGCCTCGGTGCAAGGGGCCACGCCAAAACGGGGTGGCACGCTGGTGATTTCATGGGGCGGACTGGAGCCACAAGCGCTGTATGTTCCGGGCGGCGGCGGGTCGTCGCCGTTTCAGACTTCCACCAAAATCCTTGAGCGTCTGCTCAAACTGGATAACAAGCTGGTGTTTCAACCGGCGCTGGCGGAAAAAGTCACGCCTGACGCAGATTTTAAAGGCTATACCATAAGCTTACGGCCGGGAGTGAAATGGCATGATGGCACGGATTTCACCGCAGATGACGTGGTATTCAATGTGCTGCAGCACTGGAAAGCGATTTCCGCCGGTATTGCCCTGAAATCACTTACTGCCGCCACCGCGCTGGATGCACATACCGTCAAACTGACCTTTAATGTGCCGGTGCCCGAGTTCTTCCTTAAATCAACGCTGGCCGGGCAATATCAACTGGTGTTGCCGAAGCATCTCTATGACGGAAAAGACATGTTGACCAATCCGTTGAATAATCGCCCGGTAGGCACCGGACCGTGGAAATACGGTAACTGGGTGCGTGGCAGCCATGTGGAATATCAACGCAATGAACATTACTGGTCAGCGGGACAACCGTATCTTGATACGCTGATTGTGCGCTGGTGGAGTGATGCCGCCTCGCGCACTGCCGCGCTGGAAACCGGGGAGCTGAATGTCGGCTACTCGAATCCGATTCCGGCACGGGACATTGACCGTCTGCTGAAAGAGGGCAATGTGGTGCTCGATACGCGTGGCTATGAAAACTCAGCCTGGACGGTCACTGTTGAATTCAACCAGCGGCGCGACATTGTTAATCGTCGGGATGTCCGGCAAGCCATTCTGCATGCAATTGACCGTAATTTCATCGTTAACACCATCTACTTTGGGCGGGGAAAAGCAGCCATTGCGCCGATTTTTAGCAGCAATACGCTGTTTTACACCACAGATGTGCCAGTCTATGACTTTGATCCGAAAAAGGCCGGCACACTGCTGGATGATGCAGGTTTACCGCTGAAAGACGGCAAACGTTTCACCGTGAATCTACTGGCTGCCGCCTGGTTTGAAGAGAACGCTAAACTGGGCCAATACCTGAAGCAGGCGCTGGAAGATATCGGTATTGCCGTCCGGCTGGATTCAGTCGATCGGGCCACCGCGCTGAAACGGATCTATACGGATTACGATTATGATATCGCCATTTCCAATTTCACTGCGCCGATTGAGCCAGTGCCCACGGTAACGCAGTTTTTCACCACCGATGGCATGGTAAAAGGGGCGGCATTCCGTAATGCCAGCGGTTTTAGTCATCCTGAAATGGATGCGCTGGTGGCGAAGATAACCATCGAAACCAATGAAGCGACCCGGCGCGATTTGGTGCATCAGTTTGCCAAACTGGCCAGCACGGAAGTGCCAATTGTACCGCTGGTGGAGATGCAATCGTTTACCCTGGCGCACAAGAATGTCCGCGACTTCACCACGGATGCCAATGTGCAAGGGACGTCACTCAATGACATCTGGCTTGCGGAGTAAATCATGTTACGCCTGATCCGTCGCCGTTTGTTACAGGCGATTCCATTGTTGCTTGGGGTGATTATCATCAACTTTGTGCTGATGAATTTAGTCCCGGGTTCGCTACTGGATGTGATGACCGCTGAACAGCAGGTGACGGATCCGGTAATGATCGCGCGTTTGCGGCATCTTTATGGCATGGATGAGCCGGCAGGAATTCAGTTGTTGCACTATATCGGCGCCGTTGCCCGACTGGACCTGGGGTTTTCCTATCGACAAAACATGCCTGTACTGGATGTCATTCTGGCCCATCTCCCCGCGACGTTAATTCTTATGCTGTCGAGCATTGCCCTGGCGGTGATTATCGGCACAGCCGCCGGCGTGCTGGCAGCCGTGCGGGTTAACACCTGGTGGGATTCATTGATCTCTGCGCTGGCGGTAATCTGCTTTGCAGCACCCAGCTTCTGGCTGGGCATCATGATGATTATCTTGTTTTCAGTAAAACTCGGCTGGTTTCCTGTGGGAGGAATGGAAACCATTGGCGTCAGATTGGGTCCCTGGGGCCAGGCATTAGATATTCTGCATCATTTGGTGCTGCCGGCTGTGGCGCTCGGTTTGTTTTATGCGGCGACCTATGCCCGGGTGATGCGGGCATCCATGCTGGAAGTGTATCAACTGGATTTTGTCCGCACCGCGCGCGCCAAAGGTCTGAGCCATGCCCGCGTGGTGGTGAGTCATGTTTTGCGTAATGCATTGTTGCCTGTTGTCACGCTACTTGGTTTGCAACTTGGCACGGTACTCGGCGGAAGCATTGTGGTGGAAGCGGTATTTAGCTGGCCGGGTATTGGCCAGGTGTTGTTTGACAGCGTGATGACCCGTAACTACCCGGTTATTCTCGGCGTGCTGGTGCTCAGTTCCCTGTTAGTGATCGTGATTAATATTGTGGTCGATGTGATCTATTCACGTCTCGATCCCCGGATACGGAGCTGAATGATGTCTGTTTCTGTGTCAACGTTATCGGTTGCGGCGCCGCGTCCGCGTTTCCTCTTACTGCGTTACTTTTGCCGACATCGCGGGGCAGTTGCCGGGCTGGCGATCATGGTGTTGATTACGCTGGCGGCGTTATTCGCCGGTGTTATTTATCCGACCGACCCGTTGCGGATTGTGGCTATGCCGGAAATCTGGCCCTTTACCGATGTCCGCTATCCATTAGGCACCGATTCCCTTGGGCGTGATATCGCGGCGATAATCATCCATGGCGCGCGCTCCACATTGATGATCGGATTGGTCGCCAGTTTCACGGCTACATTAATCGGGGTGACTATCGGCGCTATCGCCGCATGGTGCGGCGGCTGGGTGGATGAAGTGCTGATGCGTGTTGCCGAACTGTTTCAAATCATCCCTAATGTGGTGTTTGTCCTGACCATTGTTTCCGTGCTTGGGCCACACATGGTCAACATTATTATTGCGGTCGGCCTGGTGTCATGGCAACCCATTGCGCGCCTGACCCGGGCGGAGTTCCTGGCATTTAAGGATCGTGAATTCGTACAGGCTTGTCGGGTCAGTGGCATGAGCAACAGCCGTATTATCATCCGTGAAATTTTACCTAACGTACTTCCCCCGGTAATTGTGTTGTCCTCGCTGGTGGTCGCCGGGGCGATTTTGTATGAATCAGTGATTTCTTTTCTGGGACTTGGCGATCCGAATCTGGCCAGTTGGGGACGGCTGGTCGGCGAGGGCCGTTCGTTGATCCGCTCGTCATGGTTCATTTGTGCTATTCCCGGGGTTGCCATCATGTTGGCGGTGTTGGCATTGAATCTGGTGGGAGATGGCCTGAATGATGCGCTGAACCCGAAACTCAGGGGCCGATCATGAAGCCCGTCGGGGATAACCTGTCCCGGCCGCTTTCCGCCAGCGTTGCGGACACTTTTTTCTGAGGGTGGCTGGCCGGAGAGGAGCAGCCGCACTGATGTCAGATCAACCGGAGTCTTATCATGACGTACGTAAATAAAAATCTTGGTGATCTTATTGATCACGCACAATCGCTGGATAATACAGCCATTATCGATTTACGCGATCCTGCCCGACCACGGCAGTACAGTCACCGTCAAATTGACTTATTAGCGGGCGGTGTGGCGCAGTACCTCACCACCGCTGGCTACCCTCGTGGAACGGCGATTGGTATCGCTTCACTTAATCGCGCCGAATATATTGCTGCGTATTTCGGTATCATGCGCGCGGGGCTGCTGGCGGTACCGCTAAATATTAAATTGCCGCAAGAGACGCTTGAGTACTTAATCAATGATGCCAGTATGCCATTCGTGTTTGTCGATGCTGAACGTCATACGCTGTTGCAAAATTGCATTCCGCTGGTGGACTTTGATGACACGGGCGCAAACGGGTTCAGTCAGCTTATTCAGCCGCAGACATTTGCGACTGTCATCCCGGCTGAAGGTGAACTGGCGATGATGCTTTACACCTCCGGTTCGACCGGCAGACCGAAAGGCGTGCCGCTGACACACCAGGGACAATTATGGGCGCTGGCGGCGACACGCCTCGGCGGTGTCGAGCCTGACGGCGCGCAGGAACATTATCTGGTGGCGCAACCGTTGTTCCATATGAATGGGTTATTTCTCACCAAACGTGCCTTTGCCGCGAATGCGCTGCTGGTTGTACTGCCGGCATTTCATCTTCATGACTATATTGATGCGCTGTCGCGGTATCGCATCAATATTGTGGCTGCCGTACCCACCATGTTTGCGCGCCTGATTCGCGATCCGGCGTTACTTGCCGGGCATGATTTTTCAGCACTAAAAAAACTGATGCTGGGTTCCGCACCGATGAGCCTGTCATTGCTGGCACGAATTCAGGCTCGCTTCCCGCAGACCCTTATCGGCCACGGCTATGGCACCACGGAGGCCGGTCCGGCGATATTTGGTCCGCATCCACAAGGATTACCAACACCGCCGTTGTCGTTGGGCTACCCGCTGGCGGTGGGCGAGGTGGAACTGGTGGGCCCGGAAGCGCCCAATGAAGGTGTGTTGCGGATGCGCAATCCGGCGGTGACGCCAGGGTATTACCGTTTACCGGAGAAGAGCGCGCAGGTGCTTGATGACGGCTGGTATTACAGTGGCGATGTAATGCGGCGTGACAGCAACGGCTTTTATTATTTTGTCGGCCGTGCCGATGACATGTTTGTCTGTGCCGGTGAGAATATTTATCCGGTGGAAGTGGAGAAAACCCTTGAGACGCACCCACAGGTACGCCAGGCATGTGTCGTGCCCTTGCCGGATGAAGAACGTAGTCAGGTACCGGTGGCGTTTGTCGTGCTGCAACCTGGTAGCCAGGTAAGTGTGGATGAGCTAAAACAGCATGTGCTGCAACGGGCGCCAGCTTATCAGCATCCACGGCGTATCGCCTTTCTGCATGAATTGCCATGGGCAGGCACCAATAAAGTGGATCGTAATGCATTGCTGTTACGTGCTCGTGAGCTTGAGCAACAACAGCGCTGGGGCGAGGCTGAATTGCAGGTGTGAAACGGTATTATGATGAAAAGAAGGGGGTTTCAATCGATTAAAACCCCCTCCGTGTACCGTTCTGTCGGTTTTTCACTACTGCAGAAGGCTCGGTCATGGATGAGGCCGGGCAGGAAGCGGCGGCGTAATTAACGGCTCAATCCGTGTCACGATCAGGCAACTGGTAGCGCTGGCGCAACGTGCTATCGCGATAACGTGGCTGAAACACCCCCCGGGCCTGTAATAGCGTGATCAATTGTTGATTAATCGCATGCATGGCATTGATCGTGGCGGGAATCAGCAGATTGAACCCATCCACGGCACCACTGACAAACGCCTGTTCCAGTGTGTCTGCGATTTGATCAGCCGTACCCGCGATAATGGGGTGCTCGGGATGATGCGCATGGCGGTATTGTTCAGCTTGCTGTTGTGCGTCTGCGGGGTTATCCGCCAGCAGCGGGATAATCGTCGGCATGATGCATAACGTCGCCGGGTCGCGTTTTATTTGCCGGGCGCGCTGGTTCACCGTTTGGCGGAAGGTGTTTGCCGTCGCCGCATCGTGGTGCGGAGGAAGAATGATATCGGCATGATTTAGTGCCACCTCCAGCATCGCTGTCGTATGCACTTGCTGGAGAATTAACGGGCTTCCCTGTGGCGGACGGGGAATATCCAGTGGACCCTGTACCGCAAAGAACGTGCCTTGATGCCGGATGGGATGATTGCCGCTGCCTTTTACGGCGCTGCGCCCATCAGATCTGATGGTGATCGCCTGTTCCGACCAACTGTGCCATAGCTGTTTTGCCACATGGATAAATTCCGTGCTCAGGGCCGGCCAGGATTCGGCTGGTGTGGTGGGATGACCGTAAGCCGCCATCGCGGCGTCAGAGAGGCCATCCGGCAGATGCCAGCCGGCCCTGCCGACACTGATATGATCTAACGCGGCCAGACGTCGGGCAAGATTATAGGGCTGAATGATCAACGGCGAGGCGCTGGGTATCAGGCCAATATGGCGGGTAACGGCCGCCAACGCCGCACAGGTCAGTACCGGGTCGAGGTCTGGCAGGTTACCGCTACAAGGCCGGATGAAAAATCCCATGTCGGCAAAAAGTAAGGCATCAACGCCGCCCTCTTCGGCGGCGATCGCCAGATGAAGTAAGACCTCCCGGGTGAGCGGCGTCGTGCTATCGGAAGAAAACGGCACGCAGTTTATATGTAATGTTTTCATCAGCGAGCGCCTGTGTTATAGCCAGATTGACCAGGAACGGGGAGATCAAAGTGATCGCGCAATGTTTTACCGTGATAGTGGGTACGGTATAGCCCGCGACGCTGTAGTTCAGGGACGACCTGTTCAACGAACAGAATATTAGCGTCCAGTGACGGCCACATCAGGGTAAAACCATCGCAGGCGCGCCGGGTAAACCATGTGGTGATCAGGTCGGCCATCTGTTGCGGAGTACCGGCAAAGGCATGATGAGCCTGTAATCTCTGTGCCTGACGCGGCGTCAGGCGGTGACGGCGAATGATGTCCATCAGTAATTCCGCTCGTCCACGCATGCCATTGGTGGTAGCGTACTGGGGCAGCCAGGCGTCGGGAATCGGTTCATCCTGTGCTAAAGAGGAAAAATCAACCCCCAGTAAGCTTTCCACCCGCGAAGGGCGCCCTTCTGACTGCGCCAGTTGTTGGGCCAGCAAGGCGTTGGCCTGCGATTCAGTGGTCGCCAGAATGGGCATTAATCCTGGCAGGATTTTAATTGCCTCCGCAGGGCGGCCATAGTGTTGTGCTCTGGCATGAATATCAGCATAAAATTCTTCTGCCACCGACAGCAGCGGCTGGGCGGTAAACACGATTTCTGCCCAGCGTGCGGCGAAATCACGTCCCGCCTGAGATGAACCCGCCTGCATGCGTACCGGTTCTCCCTGGGGAGAACGGGGAATGCGCAGATGGCCGTTCAGGGCAAATTCGTCATCCACAACCGGTGAGGCGTGTTCGTTGATCGGGGGCAGCGGCGTATTGCCCCCGGCACGCTGACGCCAGCATTGCGTCACCGCATCAATACATTTGTGCGCCCGCGCATAACGTGAATCATGTTCCAGGTGCTGCGCTTTACTGTAGTTCGCGGCGACACTGTCAATGGCGGTGGTCACCATATTCCATCCCACCCGTCCCTGGCTTAAAAAATCCAGTGAGGCAAACATCCGGGCCAGGTGCGCAGGTTGGTTATACGTGGTGGATACGGAGGCAATCAGCCCGATGTTTTCAGTCAGCGGTGCGAGAGCAGACAGCAATGTCAGCGGTTCCATTGAGAAACCGGCGCGGTAGGTATAAAAATCGGCAATAAATAAGGCATCCATAAGACCGCGTTCGGCCAGTTGGGCGCGCTCCTGCAATTGACTGATATCGAATAACCGTGGCGGTTGGGCGGCGGGAAGCCGCCAGGCCAGATCCAGCCAGTCGATGCAGGAGTTAAAATGGAGTTGTCGGGTTGGCGGGATCATGGGCGATAATTCCGGTAAATAAGCAAGAGAAGGTAGGGGGCGCCCACCAGCGCGATAACCGCGCCTGCGGGCAACTCGGTCGGCGCCAGCACAGTGCGGGCAAGAATATCGGCGGTCAACAGCAAAATGGCGCCGGTCAGCACGGCGGTGAGGAGCATCGGTCGGGTACGGAAACCTGACAACAAGCGTGCCGAATGCGGGGCCAGCAAACCGATATAGCCGACCGGGCCGGTCAGAGAAACGGCGACCGCAGACAGAATAATGCTGAGTCCTCCGGTTAACAGCCGGGTGCGGGCAACGGATAATCCCAGACTACTGGCGCTGTGATCGCCCAGCGCCAGGATATCCAGACGCTGGCACTGGTACCAGGCGATCGGCGCGCACAGACACAACAAGCCCAGCAGAATGAGGACGCCGGACCAGGTGCTGCCATAAAGCCCGCCCATCAGCCACATCAGCGGGCTGGCGATGAAGCGGCTGTTTAACACCAAAATCTGGATGCAGGCGCTTAACATCATGGTCACCGCCATTCCGGTAAGGATAAGAATAACCGGGGAAAAATGGTGTTTCCAGGCGAGAAGATAGACCAGCAAGCCTGCCAACAGGCCGCCGGTAAGCGCGGATAATGTGATGGCGCCTCCGCTCAGGGTCGGGAAAAACAGCGACAGCACCAGCAGGGTGACGGCCGCACCATTATTGACGCCCAGCATGGCGGTGTCCGCCAGCGGATTGCGCAACGCGGCCTGCATCAGTACTCCGGCAATCGCAAAACACGCCCCGGCCAATAGCGCCATCGCCACTCTGGGCAAGCGTAATGACCAGACAATGGTATGCGCCACCGGATCACCGCTGCCCAGCAATGCCTGTAGCACCTGGTGGAGAGCAAGCGGGTAGCTCCCTGACAGCAGACACCCCAACATCACCAGCAAGATCAGCACTGCCGCTAAGCACAGTGCGGTTTTCCGTGTTGATCCATTGATGAGTCGGGGGAAACCAAACGGTGCCGCCAGCGGCAAGATGCTGCTACCGGGGTGATAGCGCAGCACCATCAGTAACAGGTAAGGGGCGCCCAGCATGGCGGTAATTGCACCCAACGGCGGGGCTTGCGTAATACTGCCAAACAGCAGGGTCAGGGTATCCGCACAGGTCAGTAACAGGGCGCCGCCCAGCGCACAGATGGGCAGTAAGAGGCGATGGCGGCGAATCCCGGAAAACTTGACCATATGTGGGACAATAAGGCCGATAAAACCGACGGGACCAATCACCGCGACAATTGCCCCGGTCATGCATAATATCAGGATGACGGCGATAATTTTGACCCGGCGGACATGTTGCCCCAGGGCCTGCGCCGTCTCTTCATGCAGCAACGCCACATCCAACTGGGGCGCCAACAGAATAATCAACAGAAAGCATCCCAGGATGATCGGCAAGGCAAAATGCACGCCGCTCCAGTCGTTTTGCCTTAGCATCCCGGTTCCCCAGCTTAACAAAAAACGGGTATCGGGCTGGTTCATCACCAGCAGTGCATCCGTGAGGCTTCCCAGCGTCATGCTGACGATCATACCGGCGAGCAACATGCGTAATGGCGGCGCGCGAAATCCTCCCGCCAGCAAGCCAACCAACAACACGCCGGTCAACCCACCGGCCAGGGTTAATAACAGCGGCGTCTGGGCCACCAGCGCGGGTGCGAACAGTGTGGCGAGGACAATAAACAGGTAGCTGCCGCTACTGATACCCAGAATGCCAGGCGATACCATCGGGTTACGCAAAATACTTTGGGTTAGCGCGCCGGCCATCGCCAGTGCGGCACCGCTGAGTATCCCCATCACCACGCGCGGCAGACGAAAATCAAAGATGATGTCATGCAGCAATGACGCCTGATGAAATGTGGCGCTGTGGAATAATTGTGCCCGGCTGATCGCCACTTCACCTTGCGTCAGGTTAAATAATGATAAACACCCCAGCAGGATAATCCCGGCGGCGGTGAGGCTCCAGGCGCGCGCGGTAACCGTCAGATTCATGCCAGCAGTACCCTGACGATATCCTGAATGAATTGCCTGGCGGTTAATGGTCCGGCATACATTTCATGGTAAGGAAGCGCGGTAACCAGGCCTTGTTGAACAAAGTGCAGTTTGCGCCATATCGGCGCATTCATCACATTTTTGACGCCATCCGGGTTAAATGGCATGTAGAGGAAATGCGCGTCTTGCAATGGAACCAGCGCTTCTACCGAGGTGACATGAAAACCGAGTTGTTGATAACGCGTATCGTTAACCGCATAGCGCAGTCCAAGCCGTTGCAGAATGGTCGCCGGCAGCGAGTTGGCATTAAACAGCATGATGTCGGCGCCGGTGATGCCGGTGTTGATGGTGCCCAATACCACCGTCTTGTTTTGCCATCCCGCCGCCGCCAGTTGTGTGCGGCTCTGTGCCAACAGGTTATCCAGTTGCGCTAAAAATTGCGTGGCGCGCTGACGTTGGGCCGTAACATCAGCCACGTTAAGGAAGGTGGTCGCCATTAGATCATAGTGGTTGCCTGGTTGTGCCGGATAGGCATCGAAGGCAATAACCGGGCAGATTGATTGCAATAACGGCAGGGTTTTTTGCGTATTACGCGCATTGCCGAGAATCAGGTCAGGATGCAGGGATAACATCACGTCAAGGGCGGGGGTTGATGCGAGGCCGACATCGACCACCCCGGCTGACAGCGCGGGTTCAACACCATTCATAATACGCCGGTAGTCGGCGGTTGCCGCCGCGCCAACCGGTTGTATCCCGGTCGCCAGCAGGTTTTCAGTATGACGGCTGTCGAGAGTAATGATGCGCTGTGCTGGCTGGGAAAGGCAGGTATTTCCGCTGGCGCTTGTCATGCAGATGGCGGCGCGGGCAATATCTGGCGCCGCCAGGCAGGCCAGTGCGGACAAACAAAAACGCCGGCGCGTAAGTGATGACTTCATCATCGCACACCCTCCGGGCTGGTGGCCAGTTGTTGAGGAATACACCACGGGCGTCCGGTGAGGTTGTCACGTACAATTTGCGCCTGAATACCAAAGACCTCCAGCAGCGTCTGTGGTGTGATGATCTCTTCCGGCGTGCCCCGGGCGACAATATTGCCGTCTTTCAGCGCGATAATCTGGCTGGCATAACGCGCAGCCAGATTGATGTCGTGCAACACCATGATAATCGTCCTTCCGTATTGCTGGTTTAAGTGTTGCAACAGATGAAGGATCTCAAGTTGATGGGCGATATCAAGGTAAGTGGTGGGCTCGTCCAGCAACAAGCAATCCGTCTGTTGGGCGACGGTCATGGCGATCCAGACGCGCTGACGCTGCCCGCCGGAAAGCTGTTCGACCAAATGATGTTCCAGCGATTGTAAGCCGGTCATGGCAATGGCTTCCTCAATCACCCGATGATCGTCAGCCTGCAGATTGCCGCTCCAGGATTGCCAGGGAAAGCGACCATAGCTGATGAGTTCGCGCACAGTGAGCCCTTCCGGCGCCACCGCGCCTTGTGGCAGTAATGCCAGTCGACGCGCAATTTGCCGATGGCTCAGTTGCGCCATATCGTCATCGCCCAGCCACACTTGCCCGCTATCCGGGCGAAGTAAACGGGCAAGGGTTTTGAGCAAGGTTGATTTGCCGGATCCATTCGGTCCGACCAGAGCAATAATCGCGCCATGCGGCAGCGCGATATCCAATCCGTCGAACACCGTCACGCCATGGTAGGCGGTTTTTAATCCGTCGCCGCGGATCAGCGGCGGCTTAAGCGAAAAGGTCAATGGCATAGCAGATGTCGTCTTAAGGTAAAAAAGCTTACGCGTCCCTGCGTGAGTGGTTAAAAGTTGTAGCTTACGGTACCCAGGATCGACCGGCCGGGCACATAGTCGCACAGTGTGGCGCTGGTACAGCCGCCGATCACTTTGCGGTCAGCGAGGTTAGTCACACTGACACTGAGCATTGCCCCCTTGAGCGCCGGCGTTACGGTGCTCAGATCCATTGACGCCATGGCATCAATCAGGGTGGTTGCCGGTATCCGGCTGGTATTCGCGCTATCGGCGTACATCGTGCAGATGTAGCGAATGCCGGAGCCCAGTGTCAACCCATTGAGCCATGTCTGGTTAACGTGGTAGTTCAGCCAGGCAGAGGCCATGTATTTCGGCGTGTTGGTGGGGCGCTTGCCCTGATCGCCATCGTTACTTTTGGTCGTTTCCGCGTCCATCCAGGTGTAACTCAGGCGGGTATCCCACTGTTTGGTTAACTGGAACTTACCTTCCAGTTCCAGACCACGCACCCGGACTTCACCGGTCTGGGTGTCGTAATCACCGCAATCACTCAGTTCGGGGGCATTGGCGCAGCTATGCGCTTCATCGGTGGTGGAGATATTGGTGCGGGTTAAATTATACAGGGCGGCAGTAAACAACCCGTTGATATGAGTGGGTTGATATTTCACCCCGGCTTCCCACTGTTTTCCTTTGGTGGGTTTAAACGTATTACCGTAATAATCGGTGCCCGTTGCCGGTTCGAATGAGGTGGAATAACTGATGTACGGAGAAACCCCGGAATCAAAACTATAGGTTAGCCCGGCCCGTCCGCTCCAGGCCTGATCGCTTTGGTAGGTGGTGGTATTGGTCCGGTAGTTATCCGTCTCGGTTTTCGCCCAGTCACGCCGCATACCCAGCATCAGGTTCCAGCGATCAAATTTGCTGGTATTTTGCAAATAGGTGCCGGTTTGCGTCAGCGTGACATGGTTATTGGTCACCGCCGCTAAAGTGGGGATGGTGAGATTGCCGTAATGAGGCGCGAAGACGTCAAGATTGAGATCGCTACTGGTGCCGCTCAGGCTGTCATTGCGGGAAACAAAACGCCGGTAATCAAAGCCGGTCACCAGTTCATTGTAAACCTCGCCGAGCGTGTAATTATACAACAAGTGGTTATCGGTACTGATCCCGCCAGTGGTCGCCATCTGATCCAACGCGGTTCGTGACAGAGTACGCTCATCAGACTTCAGTGCCCCGGGGGATAACGTTTGGGTATTCACATCGACATAGATATAACGGGTATTTTGATGGAATTCGAGATCCGGGGTAAAGCGGTGTTGGAAGTCGGATTCGACATACGTTTGCTTACGATCATAGTTATTATAAGACGGGTCGCCGGTATATAAGTTACGGCTGATTTTGCCATTGGAATTCGACAAAATAGTGCCCTTTGCCGGTAAGTAACCACTGGACAGACCTTCAGGATCGCGCTGAAAATTGGCCAGCAGGCTCCAGGAGGTATCCTTCGTCGGTTGCCAGGTGATTGACGGTGCAATGGCGTAGCGTTCCTGGGTGGCATAATCAATATTACTGTGGCTTTTTTTAACGATACCGGTAAGACGATAGAGTAAAGTATTGTCATCATTTAACGGGCCGCTTAAATCCAGCGTGGCTTGTTTGCTGTTGTTGTTGCCTGCACTCACCGAGACCTGGTGATACGGCTGATCCAGCGGGCGTTTGGTGGCCATATTGATTAGCCCGCCAGTGCCATTCTGACCGTACAACACCGATGCCGGGCCTTTCAGCACGTCAATGCGTTGCAACAGGTACGGGTCCATTTGCGCCACAGCCAGGGTGCCCGAAGGCGTTAATTGCATGCCGTCCAGATAGACGTTGTTAATACTGTAGAATCCGCGCAAACGAATACGATCAAAGTAACTGGTATTGGCCTGAAAATCGGCAATCACCCCAGGGGTGTAACGCAGTGCTTCTTCCAGCTTTTGGGGTTTCAGGTCGCTCATCTCTTGCTGGGTGATCACATTGATCGCCTGCGGTATTTCGATCAGCGGGGTATTGGTTTTGGTCCCGGTGACGCTGTCAGTGGCAATGGCGTCGTCCCCGGGCGCCCAGCGATTGTCCGTTGCCACTGCATTAACCTCGAGCGTACTGCTGTCTGATGATGTTGTGGCGGCGGTACGGGAGATTTCTAGCGTGTTGGCATTACTGAAATGCCAACTAAAACCGGTATGGCTGAGTAACTGGTTAAGTGCTTGTGCGACAGTCATGGTGCCGTGGAGTGGATTTGCCATCTCGGTAACTGTCGTTTCTTCGGTGAAGACGACATTTAACCCGGTCAGATTGCCGACCTGGTTAATTGCCTGCGGAATAGTTTGTTTTTCCTGATCAAAATGAAAAATCCGTTGGCTTAATGGTGCGGCGGTGCTGGTTGCGACCGCCGCCACGCCATTCACCATCGGTGTGAGCGTTAATAGTGCGATAATGCAGGTAATTTTATTTTTTTTCATCACGGAAGTGCCTTACGGATGGTTCACTGGTTTGCGTTAACAATGCCGGAATACCGGGATTTTTTACTGGTTAACGGTTAACACGGTGATTCACTGAACCCTGTTTACGATTTTATTTTATTTCCGCTGGAATTGTGTTTGTTGCGCGGCGTTGTTGATGAGCGTTGGGGTGTCCTGCCAGTGACCGCCAGCGGTGCACATGTGGGATGGCAGGACATTGCTTACAGAGAAATAATCGTCAGCGGCGTGGCGATGTGGGTCAGTTGGAAACCGAGACTGCCTTGCAGGGAATGCAGCGCATTGTCGGGATCGGCCAGATCCAGACTGCCGCTGATTTTTTTCCCGGCAAGGGTGTTATTGACGATAAGAATACGTCCGGAATGGTAGCGCTCAATCTCACTGACCACATCGTCAAGGCGTTGTTGATAAAAGACAAAGCGACCTTTACGCCAGGCGAGCATTTGCTCAGGATCGACGTCTTCAGTGGGTTGCAGCCCATGATCATTAAAGGTGACTTGCTGGCCAACCGACAACGGGATGGATTGCGCGTTATTATTGACGCTGACATTGACATGACCATGTTCTACCGTCACCTGGGTTGCCTGGTTGAGTCGCCTGACGATAAAACGTGTCCCGGTGACGCTGACCAGGCCATTAGCCGCAGACACCGTAAACGGCAGCGTCGCCTGTTTTACTGTAAAAAAAGCCGCACCACGTAATAGCCTGATATGCCGTTGTTGGGCGTCAAATGCCAGCGTCAGCGCGCTGTCGGCATCAAGTAAGGCGGTGGAACCATCGGGGAATGTGATGGTTTTCTGTTGGCCGCGTTGGGTGAAGTTATCGGCCGCGAGTTGTTGCAATAAACCCGGACGTTCCAGCCAGACACCGGTGAAAAGCAGGGCGAAAAAAACCAGGCACAGCGCACTGAGCATCACCCAGTGCGGGCTATGCCATAGGTGTTTTTGCGGCGTATGCGCCGCGTGAGCAAGATAACGTTCCAGAGCCTGTTTTTCTTCAAGCGCCAACTGACTGGCGGGTTGATGGCTTACTTGCCAGAGTGATTCAATGGCGCTAAAAGCGGCCTCATACTCCGGGCCTTGCTGGCGCCATTTAGCAATTTTGCGATTAAGTTTTTCGTCAGGGTGGTGCAGTCGCTGAACAAACAGGGCTCTGGCCTCGGCACGTAAATGCTCCCCGGGGGGGGCACGTCGTTTATTAGCGTCTGCTTGTTCAGAATAAGACATAGTATGATCCGACAGTTTTTCTGGTGATTGTTATTACCCGATAAAGTATCCTGAAAGTGGGGGTGGGGAATAACTTATTGTTTATTAAATTTTTTTAAGATTAGTTTGCTTCGTGATCGTACAGCGCATTTTCGCAAGCCTTAAGCGCTTTTGCCATATGTTTTGCTACCGCGCGTTGAGAAATGTTCGCCATCACCGCGATTTCCGCAAAACTTCTGTCATGTATCCGATTTAACAAAAAGATATGCCGCGTTTGTGCCGGTAGCAACGCCAGTGCTCGCTCAATGCACTGTTTTTCCTGTTGGGCCAGCAGGATGGAGGTCGCCGATGGCGCAGACATGTCCTCCTGAGCATCAGTGAACCCGTTCAGATAATTATGACGCACCTGTTCGGCGCGCAGATAGTCAATGGCGGCATTGCGTGCGCAGCGTGATAAAAAAGGCGCAGTGGTGGTCTGTTTATCCGGCACGCTTTCCCATAGCCGGAGGAAAATATCCTGAACCAGGTCTCGAGCCGCTACCAGAGAGCCAATGCGCCGGTAAATTTGTTTCACCAGACGATGGTGTTCTGCGAGGTATAATGCGGTCATCTCCTCACTGTTTGGTTTCATTTGATTGACGGTCTCCCCGGAATCTCATCTTCAGATGAGAAGTCAGAACGGTCTGGTAATGTAAAATATCTACAGCACGGCGCGAATGCGATTGCGCGCTCAAAGGTGATTTTTCGTTTTAATGATGGCTCTCTGCGAAGTGTCAGGGTTACTACCGTCTCAGCCGCATAATGATTTATCATGAAATACGATTGATATCAATTATCATTACTATTGCCATTTCACTTTTATGTTGCCAGATATCAACGGGTTTCCGTTCTTTTTATGTGGGTGTTACTGACCTGAACGTCAATAACAGGTCAATGGCGGCAATGGCGGCAATGGCGGCAATGGCTCAGATCTTAGGGATAGTCGGCGGTGGGCGTCAATGCCTTATCCCGGGCGGCGGCGTAGCGGTTTGGCGCTCCCACCCGGGAAACCGTGGCAGGTTAAACGGTGGCGACAGGTGTGGCGGGCGAGCCTACTGCACCCGGTAATCTCAGCGGCGGCGCCGTGAGTAAAAACGCATGACGTTGGTGAGCCTGTAACCAGTCAGCCAGCGCGCTCAGATGCCACAATTCGCCAAGGTAGGCACCGAGGCGGAACAGGCAGAGATCATGCAGTGGGTGCGAAGGATAAACATCATCATTCATCGGGCGCGCAGGCAAAATTTCAACCGCCGGATTATCAGCAATCAGAGCGACCACGCCACTGTCCACCACCCATTGCCGCAACGCGGGATCGCTGCCATCCAGTCCGGCAAAGTGCGTATTGAGGTAGTCGATATCGGGGTGACCGGCCATCTGATAAATGGCCTCATCCATACCGGTACGAAAACAGACCAGATCGCCCTGACCAATACTGATACTTTCTTCACGAATAATGTGTTGCAAATGCTGAAAGCCAAATGCGAACCGTGCAATACCAAAATGTTTTTTGATATCAATCATTACCGCGCGTCCCTGAATGCCGTGTTGCGCCATGTTCTCAATGCCGAGGGCTTTAGCCCCCAGATGGCTGCCCTGTGAGCAGCCACAACCGGTGCGAAAATCGGTTTCGCCAATAATCTCCACGCCAGCACGGTAGCCGTTGTAGAACACCATCTCGGGTTGGCCATTGCCCTGCACGTCAAACCATTGCCCCATATGCGCCAGGCTGTCCCACTGGGTCGAGTATTGCAGCGCCAGCGTCACGGCATCGTCGCAGATGATATCCGTCAGACTGGCATTATCGCGTGACAGTGGGTAAGTCATGTTAGGGTATTCGCCGCGCCGGGTCGCAGCTAACCGCGGCGGCGGACGACGTGGGTTCATTGCGGTGCCGCCGGG
The DNA here is from genome assembly GCA_015655145.1 of Enterobacterales bacterium. Lineage (GTDB taxonomy): Bacteria > Pseudomonadota > Gammaproteobacteria > Enterobacterales > Enterobacteriaceae > JAATFO01. Next base: position 23,113 of record JAATFO010000006.1, read on the forward strand.
TAAATCCAGTGGCAGGCTAAGACAAAACGTTTCGCCGGTTTTTACTTCGGCGATACCTTCCAGCACTTTTTGCGGCGTGAGCAGATTCAAACGGCCTAATTGATCATTGGGGCCAAAATCGCCCCAGGTTGATTGTGCCGGGCGTTGTTTCCAGCGTGATTGTTGCATAGTGTTCTCCTTATTGTACCGCGCTTTGTTGCATCGGTTTTACCGCAGGCAGCCAAAAGCCGTAGATCAACGCCCCAATCAGCCCGACGATGCCAGCCAGTACCAGCGGAATAACAAATGAATGAGTAAATTGCATCAAAACACCGACCAGGATCGGTGAAATAATGCCGGCAAGGTTGGCCGCCATATTCTGAATGCCGCCGATGGTTGCTACATTGGCGCGGTTAGGCGAGACATCCGAAGGTAGCGCCCACAGGGCGGCAGAGGCGAAAGTGGCGGCAAAGTTGGCGAAGCACAGCGCGCACAGCGCCAGAGTGACCGTCGGTGAGAACGCCGCCAGACCGATGACCGCACTGCCCAGCATTCCGCCAACTAAGGGAATTTTGCGTGCAACGGTCAGGGAAATTCCGCGCCGCACCAAACTGTCAGAGAGTAAACCACCGCACCAGCCGCCAATAATCGCAGCAATACCGGGCAACATACCCAACAGGCCAAACTTCATTAGCGACAAATGGAAGGTTTCGACCAGGTAGGTGGGAAACCAGGTGAAAAAGAAGTAGGAAACAAAGTTGATACAGAAGAAACCGGCCATCATGGCTTGCATGGTGCGCTGGCGCAACAACTGACGGATACTCATCGGGGCGCCGGTTTCCGGATCCTGATTTTCTTCAATAAAAGCCACTTCTTGCGCTGATACGGTTTTATGCTGGCGCGGATCCCGATACCACCAATACCAGCCCAGCGCCCAGATAACCGCCACCAGACCAGAGATGACAAATGTCATGCGCCAGCCGACCAGCGCGATTAAAAATGAAATAATCGGAATAGCCAGCGTGCCGCCAATCTTACTGCCATTATTAAAGGTTGCTGCGGCAAAACTGCGTTCCTGACGAGGGAACCAGCGCGTAACCGTCGATGAACTCGCCGGGTAGCTGGGCGCTTCAACCGCACCTAATACAAAGCGGAACCCCACCAGCGCACTAATACTGTTGGCCAGCCCACAGGCGGCGGTCGCCAGCCCCCATCCAAGACTACTTGCGGCGAAGGTAATACGCGGACCCAGTTTATCCACCAGCCAGCCGCCAGGAAGTTGAAACAGGACGTAGCTCCAGAAAAACGCGGATAATAATAATCCGCTGTCAGTCGCTGATAATTGCAGATCATGAGACATAAAAGGGAGCGCCACACTCATTGCTGCCCGATCAATATAATTAATCGCAATACCGATAGAGAGCACTGTTAATATAATAAACCGTGTTTTCCCTGTTGCAGATTGTTTATTCATGTGGGTATTGACTGCAGTGTTCGGTGTATTCAGCGACATTATCGCCTCCAGTTCATCATGTTATTATTATTCAGATACAGAGGGAATAATCACATCCGTTACTGCAATGTGATTATTCATGGTGAGCCGTGCTGGGGTCAGGAGGTGCGTTCCGCAGAAACGTGCGGTATCTGCGCTATTTCATCATTGACAATCGGTTCCACTTTGCCCAGCAGGAACAGATAGTTAACGATACCAAGCAGGACCAGTGCAGCAGAGAACATCAGCGCAAGGTTAAATGAACCGGTAGCGGCAACGATCGCACCGGTGACTATCGGACCGATTGCGCCCCCCATATTGGAGACGGTGTTCTGCAAACCGGCCACAATAGAGACACTGTTTTTCGGCGCGACATCACCGGGAAGCGCCCAAACCTGCGAAGCGGCGACCGTGGTTCCTGACTTCGCAACGCATAACAGGAATACCGTCATAAATACTGAGTCGGTAAAGGGCGCGAAACCGATACACAACGCCATCAACAAACCAATGGTCAGGAATAATTTTCGGGTGGCGGTAAGCGATAATACTTTTTTATCGACCATCCGATCAGATGCCCAACCGGCAAGCACTTCAATTAGCATCCCACACAGTAACGGCAACGCCGCCACCATTCCCATTTTGATAAAATCCATGCCTTTTTCTTTCACCAGGTAGGTGGGGAGCCAGGTGATAAAGAAATAAGAGGTATAATTGATAGTGAAAAAACCAATGCACATTGCCCAGATATTGCGATAGCGCAGCAATTTATACCATTTCATCGGCAGGACGCTTTTATCGCCGTGCTTTTGCGCCTGGCCTTCCCGGATCAGGTTAATTTCTTGCTGGCTGATGTGGCGATGATCTTCCGGATTTTCTGAATAAATAAAATACCAGGCAATAACCCAGAACAGACCGATCGCACCTATTATCAGAAAAGTCAGGCGCCAGTCGAACATATAAATCATCCAGACAATCAATGGCATTGCCACGGCGCCACCAAATTTAGACGCGCTGTCAAACAGGCCGGAAACGGTTGCACGTTCACGGTCAGGGAACCAGCGTGCGGTGATGCCGGCATTACTTGGGTAGGCGGCTGCTTCACCGACACCAAGCGCCAGACGCAGTGCCAGCAGCGATTTAAACCCGGTCGCCAGACCCATTGCCGAGGTGGCGATTGACCACCACGCAACGGCGATACCTAAGCCTTTCTTCTGTCCGAAGCGATCGGCAAACCAACCCGCCGGAATTTGCAACAGCGAATATGACCAGAAAAAAGCCGCCATAATAAAGCCCATCATTTCCGGATTCAGACTGAGCTCATCAATTAAGTGTGGCGCAGATGCAGAGAGTACGGTGCGATCAATATAGTTAATGGCAATGGCCAACCACATCAGGCCAGCTATCCACCAGCGAATGCGGGTTTTGCTTGCAGTCGTATTCATAATAATAACCCGATATCAGGAGTGTGTAATATTGCTGAACACCACGGTATTCAGCATTTAATCATGCAGGAAGGTTTAGAGCCTGGCCTATTCGGTAAAATTCACTTGCCACTTTGGCCCCGGACAGTGATCGAAATCCTCACGTACTACGTGTACGCGTCGGTTTCTCCGCGCTGTCCGTGTCCAAACTGACTGCGACAATAATACCTACTGGTATAGGCTTTTAGCCTTTCTACTGATATATACCCGTCATTTTTCATGTTGCCTGGGGGGCGCTATGTTAGCTGGCTCAGTCCTGAGCCTTGCCCCTTCGGAAACGCCCCCCATAACCACTTTATTTTCATCAGGGTATGGAAATACGTTGCCGACTGCCCGCAACTCGAATTATTTCGCGTATTCTGATGGTCTCATTTATTCATAATATTTACCGGTGGCTGATTTTCGACAACACATTGAATAATTTGCTGTACACAGCGATCACCAATAGCGCTGATGGCCCCATCGGTATATCCTGCAATATGTGGAGTAGGAATAAAATTATCCAGCGTAAATAATGGATGCGATTCCAGTGGCTCTTGCTCAAATACGTCCGCCGCTGCCCCTGCAATAACATTATCTGTCAGTGCCTGATACAAATCATGTTCGTTAACCACGCCACCACGAGAAACATTAATCAGGAATGCGGATTTTTTCATGCGTTTTAAGCGGGCGGTATCAAATAAATTACGCGTTTCATTAGTTAATGGTGTATGCAGAGTAATGAAATCACTTTGTTCTGTGAGCTCATCGATTGAAACAAATTGCACGTTATTTTCTGCGGCAAATTTCTCATCAGGATAAAAGTCAAATGCGAGTACACGCATATTAAAACCACGAGCGCGCAACGCAACTTGTTTACCGATATTGCCCAGGCCAATAATGCCGAGGGTTTTACCATAGACATCGGTGGCAAAAATGCGTGGCCATTTCCCGGCCCGTGTTGCAATAGCGGCTTGCGTCACCTGGCGCGCGCTGGCAAGAATTAGCGAGAAGGCGAAATCCGCCACGGCGTGTTTATTGGCATCTGGCACGTTGGTGACAAAAATTCCCCGTGCTCGGGTGACATTCAAATCAATATTGTCAACGCCTACGCCATGCTTACAGACTATTTTTAGCTGCGGAGCAAGGTCAAGTAATGCGCTGTTTACCTCGGTAAATGCGACAATCATGGCCACTGTTTCAGCCAGATGAGGTTGCAATGCACTGAGTGGGGCATCCGCAGGTAAGGTGATCAGTTCAAAGCCCTGTTCTTTCAGCGCTGCGATGGGACGTTCATCGTATTTGGCAAAAGAGGGTGAGGTGCAAATCACTTTCATTATATCTCTCCCGGTGTGAATACTGACGGCACCGGAGTGCCGCCAGCAAAATTATTGAGTGTATTGATTGACGATCTGACGGATTTTCTGCTCTTCTTGCGCGTTGAAACGTACCGCGTAGCGACTTTCACCGACATCGTAGCCCATCAGCGCCACCGCTTTTTTCACTGCGGCCGGAGAAAAAGCCACTTTATACAGATCCGTGCGCAGACCGGTGACGTTTTCCTGTGCCTGATGTGAACCGGCAATATCTCCGGCATGGAAGCGCGCCCAGATAGAATTAATTTCTTTTGGCGCCACATTGGCAAGGCCGGAGATACAAGCCGAACAACCATCGACAAATCCCTGGTGAATCAGGGAGTCTGGTCCATTCAATACATTGAAACCTTTTATATCTTTAACCGCAGCAAGGAAGCCGCTCAGGCTTTCATAGCTGCCTGCGCTGTCTTTAATGCCGATAATATTGGGGTGAGCCGCCAGTTTACGTACGGTTTCCGGTAACAGGGTATTGCCGGTACGGGCGGGAATGTTGTACAAAAATACCGGGACTTCCAGGGCATCAGCAACGGCTTCATAGTGATACATCAGCTCTTCTTGCTTCAACGGCACGAAATACGGGGTAATTACAGACACGGCATCGACGCCGAGGGCGGCGACTTGTTTGCCCAGACGGATCGTTTCGCGGGTGGAAATTTCACCGACATGGGCGACGACGGTGGCTTTGCCCGCCACTTCGTCGATACAGGTTGCTGTTACGGCTAATTTTTCCTGTTCATTGAGAACAAAAAATTCGCCATTTGTCCCGCCGCAGAAAATACCATTCCCTGCCGCCAGTTGCCGCTGGATCTGGACACGCATGGCCGCTTCATTATACGCGCCGTCGTGGTCGAACGCGGTTACAATCGCGGTTAGTACACCTTCAATTTTTTTACTCATATCGTCCTCTGTATTCGATCAGTGATTCTGTGCCGGAAACAGCGTCAGGTAGACATTGCGCACATCATCGGCGCTGACTGGCGCTGGAACGTTTTTCATCAGGCGTTGCACGTCGAGCGCGGCTTCCACCAGATAAGGCAGGTGTTCGGAGCCAATGCCCAGTTCATCCAGGCTGGCCGGTAATTGCAGGCGTTTCACCAATGCCACGAAATAGTCCACCAGAGCATGGGATTTCTCTTCCTCGCTTAATGCGCTATTGGCCTCGGGTAACAGGTCATAGGCCTGAGCAAATTTGCTTACCACGAATGGCCGGACAAATCGCATGCAGGGCGCCAGCAAAATGGCATTCGCGACACCATGGGGGATGTGGTATTTTCCGCCCAGCGGATAGGACATCGCATGCACTAAATGGGTACCTGCATGGGCAATCGCCGCGCCACCGTAGTAAGAAGCCCACAGCATATCGAGACGTGCGGCCAGATTAGTCGGCTCGGCGACGGAGGTTTCCAGGCTGGCAAACAGTTTTTTCAGGCCAATCAAGGCATAGTTATCGCCGACCGGGTTAGCAATGGTGGCGGTAAAACATTCGATCAGGTGGCATAACGCATCAATACCGGTAGATGCGGCGATGTGCGCCGGCATGCTGGTGGTCAGTTCCGGCGCCAGAACAACATAATCCGGCAGCATGACCGGGGAGATAATGCCAACTTTGGTTTCTCTCTCCGGGATTGCCAAAATGGCGTTAGGAGTGGCTTCTGAGCCGGTACCGGCAGTGGTCGGAATCAGCAATGACGCGGTACGGGTGTGTGGTTTTTCACCCGCGAGGAGCGCTTCCAGCGTTGGTGCATTGGCGACGCACATCACTGACAGCAATTTAGCCACATCGAGCACACTGCCGCCGCCCACGCCGATCACCATATCAATGCCGTGAGTTTCCAGCGGCGCCACAATCGCGGCAACATCGTGCTGGCTGGGTTCGGGAGGGACAGTGTTAATGATGTGCAATGTGCCAACGTTGTCGGCAATCTGGGCAATCAAGGTCTGTACCGCTGGGATGCCGACAATATTCTTATCGGTGACCAGCAAAACGTTCTGCTTACCCGACAGTAGATAACCAATGTTGTTAAGCGCCTGGTAGCCAGCGATTACGGTGCTGTTAATATTCATACGTTTTTGTCTCCTCACGCCCGGGTTGCGGTACGTTGGTGATTATATTTCATCATTTTCATTTTCTGGTGACTGGTGCCACCGATTGTGCGTAATTTTATAGGACATCTTGATTTCAATTAATTTGATCTTGCTCACATATAATCAATTATGATTGAATATAATCATTCACAGACACGCAGATCGTCACGAGCCAGGCTTGTGATATTTCCACCGTTCAATAAGCAGGAGAGTCTATGGTGCGGCGGCAATGGAAAACGCCAGTGCTGGTGATCGCCGATGATTTTACCGGGGCAAACGATGCCGGTAGCGGGCTGGCGCGAGCTGGCGCATGCGTCAATGTACTGTTTGATGCTGACGCGGCAGATGCCGGGGAAAAGGCCGATGTGTGGGTGATTAGCACCGACAGCCGGGCAATGAGCCCACAACTGGCGGCGGAACGGACGCGGCAAGTATTGCAGGGACGCGAGGCAATCATACTGAGCGGATGGATCTATAAGAAGATCGATTCGACGTTACGCGGGAATCCAGGGGCCGAAATTGAAGCGGCGCTGCTCGCCTGCCAAAAACAACTGGCGCTGGTGGTGCCTGCTGTGCCGCGGTTGGGGCGAACCACCCGCAATGGTAATTGCTATATTCACGGAAAACTGCTGACGGAGACCGAGTTCGCCAGCGATCCGAAAACCCCGGTCACCAGTGCCAATGTGTTGACGCGTTTGCATGAACAGAGCGCATTAAACGGCAGTGTGTTGACGCTGGATGACGTCCGGGGCGCAGATCTGGTAGCGAAACTGAGGCAGCGCCGGGGCCTTTTAGTGGTGGATGCGGAATGTGATGATGACATTCAACGGGTGATGTTGGCTGCCGCGCAACTGGATGAAAAACCCTTGCTGGCAGGTGCGTCCGGGTTAAGCGATGCGCTGGGCATCCTGCTGGCCGATAAGCCACGGGCGCCTGCGCTGGCGATAATCGGCTCAATGAGTGAGATAGCCCAACAACAAATCTTACGACTGACCACGCAACGGCAGGTGGTTCTGGTGGATGTCGAGATTGCGCAACTTTTCCAGCAACCGGCCTGGCAGGGGCGGCAGCACTGGTGTGAACAGGCGATTGCCGCACTTCAGGCGGGAAAACACTGCATTATTCGCACATGCCAGCGTCAGGCGCAGCGGGATGAAATCATCGCGCTCTGCCAGCATCACCAGCTCAGCCGTCAGGCGTTGGGTGATCAACTCTGTCAATTTCTGGGCGAACTGACCGACGCCATTTTATGCCAGACACAACCTGCTGGATTGTATCTCTCGGGGGGGGATGTCGCGATCGCTATTGCCCGTCAATTGGGGGCGAGCGGCTTCAAAATTGATGGCCAGGTCGCGGGATGTGTGCCTTATGGATATTTACTGAATACGTATCAACACATGCTGGTGATGACCAAAGCCGGTGGTTTTGGCGATGAAAACACCCTGGTAGAAGTTATTTGTTTTATTGAGGAGAAGTCGAGTGAGTAAAGTTATCGCAGTTACCATGGGCGACCCGGCAGGCATTGGTCCCGAAATTATCATCAAATCACTGGCGGAAGGCGCATTGTCTGGCTCCCCGGTTATTGTGGTTGGCTGTGCCGGTATATTGCGGCGGATACTGAGCATGCATATTACTCCGCAGGCGGAATTGCGAGTGATTAGTCAGGTCGCGGATGCACATTTCGCTCCGGGTATCATCAACGTGATTGATGAGCCGCTGGCTGATCCTCAGGCACTGAAACCCGGGGTTATCCAGTCGGAAGCTGGCGACCTGGCGTATCGCTGTGTGAAACGTGCGGCAGCGTTGGCGATGGCCGGGGAAGTGCAGGCGATTGCGACAGCGCCGCTGAACAAGGAGGCGCTCTATTCCGCCGGTCATATTTATCCCGGTCACACGGAATTGCTGGCTAAGCTAACCAACAGTAAAGATTATGCCATGGTACTGTATACCGAGCGGCTGAAGGTCATTCATGTCACCACCCATATTTCCCTGCGCAAATTCCTCGATACGCTTAATCAGCAACGTATTGAAATCGTGATTGGTATGGCGGATACCTTCCTCAAACGCGTTGGTTTTGAAAAACCGCGTATCGCCGTGGCGGGGGTTAATCCGCATGCGGGCGAACATGGCCTGTTTGGTGATGAAGAGATAACCATTGTTGGACCGGCAATTGAAGCGATGAAAGCCCGCGGCATCACCGTTTTTGGCCCTTGCCCACCGGATACCGTCTATTTGCAATGCTATGAAGGCCAGTATGATATTGTCGTGGCGATGTACCATGATCAAGGTCATATCCCATTGAAATTACTTGGTTTTTATGATGGTGTTAATATCACAGCCGGTTTGCCGTTTATTCGTACCTCCGCTGATCATGGCACCGCATTTGATATTGCCTGGACAGGAAAAGCCAAGTCTGAGAGCATGGCGATATCGATTCAACTTGCGATGCAACTTGCATAGGGACATATGAAGGGACAAAGTCGTCTCGATCAGATTATGGATTACCTGAAAAGCCATAATCTGGTCACGGTTGAGCAACTGGTGAGCGCGATTTCTGCTTCGCCAGCTACGATTCGTCGCGACCTGATTAAGCTTGATCAGGAAGGTGTTATAAGCCGTACGCATGGCGGAGTGACGCTCAATCGTTTTATTCCCACACAACCCACGACGCTGGAAAAAATGCAGCGTAATTTGCTGGAAAAGCAAAGTATTGCACAAAAGGCGGCCAGCCTGGTGAACGCCGGGGATGCAGTCGTGCTGGATGCCGGAACCACGATGCTTGAATTATCGCGGCAGCTTACCCATCTTCCGTTACGTGTCATTACCGCAGACTTACACATTGCGCTGTTTCTTTCCGAATTTAAACAAATTGAAGTGACTATCATCGGCGGGCGTATTGATGATTCCAGCCAGTCCTGTATTGGCGATCACGGCCGTCGTCTGTTACGCAATATCAATCCTGATATTGCGTTTATCAGTTGTAACTCCTGGAGCCTGGAGAAAGGCATTACCACACCGACGGAAGAAAAATCCGGGTTAAAACAGGATTTACTGATCAATGCCCGGCGGCGAGTGTTGCTGGCCGATAGCAGCAAATATGGCTCATGGTCGCTGTTTTGTGTTACGCCGTTAGAAACGCTGACCGGGGTTATTACCGATAAACATCTGGATCCTGACGTGTGCGCACAATTAAGTGGTAAAGGTTTTGACTTAATCCTGGCGCAATAAACAGTGCCGGAAGGCGGGTGTTTTCCCACCCGGCCATTAATCCCCCGCAAATATCCCCTTTTTGCTCAGCGTATGACGCCCAGGTCCTGTTGTTGACAGGATGGGGCATCCACAGCGCATGCACCAAATAGCAGCACGTTGTGCCATGGTGTGGCATGACATTTATCCTGTGATAAAAAAGTGAACACAGCAGCAACAATATGCTGTGCACCGGGATGGCTTCTCGGGTCATATTTTTCATTAAAAATCGATATGAAGCACGATTTTTCTATAATTCCCCTCAGTTTTTTGTTCACAACTTAATATGAATTTGTTTTTATATCATTGTTATTATTCATTTTTAATTTTATTACTTGGATAAAATAAACGGGGTATGGTGAACCGTTGCCTTATATTAACCATGGCATGGCACAAACTATGCATAGCATTTAAAAGTGACCTAATAAGCAACAAGAGAATGCGATATGCCCCATTTGCTTCCCCCTGGTGATACGGCGAATCACGATAAGGCGTCGGTGTCTGAAGATTTCAATGTCGGCATCCGCTTACGGGCAATTCGTAAAGCGAAGGGGATGCGTATTGAAGAAGTTGCGGCGCTTGTTGGCGTCAGTAAGTCGTTTATCAGCCGACTGGAACGAAACGTGACCCAGGCGTCGATTGCTACCTTGTTGCGTGTTTGTGAAGTGGTCGGAATTACGCCCTCAAAGCTTTTTGCCCCACCAGCGACGAATTTTGTCGCCGCCGGTCAGGGTACGCCGATCAGCCTTGGTGGCGAAAAAATGCGGGAATATCTGGTCAGCGGTGCCGGCAATGAAGAAATGATGGTGTTGTTCTCGGAGATCGATCCGCAAGGTGGATCCGGCCCCGAACCTTATACCCTGAAAGCAGCAGCAGATATGGTGCATGTTTTGAGCGGCCAGCTTGAGATAGTCATTGAAGAACAACGCTATTTGTTGAAAACAGGCGATACCCTGACGTTTAAGCCCTCATTGCCGCATACCTGGCGCAATACCGCCGAAGCCGAGATATGCACCGCGATTTGGGTCATTGTTCCTCCTCCCATGGGCGGATGAACGTGTTGGCGTCGGTGGCCGGGCGCGACTGTAACCCACGATAAACATGATGATTACCCTAACGTGATTAACGGGATACCTGACCTCGAGCCCGCTGGCGCGGTAAGCGGTATTGCTGTGGCCAGTGGATTCGGCGAAAGTCCATTTTACCCCCAAACCACACACCAGAGGATGTAATGATGAAGAATATGACAACAGTGATGCTGGTCATCGCGACGTTGGGATGGTCGAGTGTCGCACTGGCGGATAAGCCGGTGACCATCGCTACCGATGCGACCTTCCCGCCGTTTGAGTCCGTCGATGCTTCCGGCAAGTTGGTCGGTTATGACATTGAACTGGCCAGTGCCGTGTGTAAGGCCGCGGCAATTGACTGCAATATTATCAATGCGGCCTGGGATGGCATGATCCCCGGTCTTATCAATAGCAAATATGATGCGCTAATTTCGCAGCTGACGGTGACGGAAGCCCGGCGCAAGGTCATGGCGTTCAGTGATATCTATGAACACCCGGTATTTCGTTTTGTGGCGCGAAAAGGCGCGATTAGCGATACCTCGCCGGCTGGCATGCAAGGTAAAGTGATTGCGGTGCAAACCGGTACGCCGATGGATGCCTATGTCTCAAAGCACTATAAGCAGAGCACCATTAAACGGTATGACGGCGGTAGTGCGCCTTATCTTGATCTGAGCGCCGGACGCGCCGATGTGCATATGAGTTATGAGGCGCAGATTATTTACAGCTTCCTGAAAAAAGAAAGCGGTAAAGATTACGCGTTAACGGGGCCGCGTCTGACGGGCAAAGATGCGCCGGAGTTTGGTGAAGGTGTGGCGATAGCCATCAACAAAAATAATACCGTGTTGTTGAATAAGATAAATCAGGGATTGGCGAAGGTCCGCGCAACAGGGCAACTGGAGGCGCTGAATAAAAAATATTTTTCCGCTGAGTGAGCGCGATGTTAAGCGACTATATCTTCATGGTGCTGGCGTCCGGCTGGATAACACTGCAATTAGCGTTATCCGCGCTGATACTGGCGGTCATCCTGGGGTTGCTGTGCGCCCTGGGAAAACAGTCCGGCCAGCGCTGGCTGCGCTGTCTTATTGCACCTTATACCTTACTGGCGCGGGGCATTCCCGATCTGGTTTTGATGCTGTTGGTCTTTTACAGTTTACCGGCATTGCTCAATAGCTGGATAGGGCAGTTGGACGGTCATTATCATGTTGAGTTTAGCCCGTTTATCGCGGGCTTTATTACCCTTGGTTTTATTTTCGGCGCTTATATGAGCGAAACCTTTCGCAGTGCGTTGCTCAATATTCCCCGGGGGCAAATTGAAGCCGCGCACGCCTTTGGTTTCAGTGCCTGCCGCACATTTCTCCGTATTGTTTTCCCACAGATGATTCGTCTGGCGTTGCCGGGGTTTACCAATAACTGGCTGGTATTGGTCAAAGCGACCGCGCTGGTTTCTTTATTGGGGCTGGAAGATGTTATGTTCCGGGCCAAAAGCGCAGCCGAATCAACCGGTCAACCGTTCACGTTTTATCTGTTGGCGGGTGGCTTTTATCTGGCGATAACACTGTTATCGGTACTGGCGCTGCGTTTACTGGCGAAACGCTATGCGATGGGTGTGCGGGAGGTGGTGCTGTGAATTGGGGGGTGATCGGTGAGAACCTGCAACTTTATCTGCAAGGAACCAAACTGACGGTGTTGCTGACCGTGTTGTCACTGAGCATCAGTTTCTTTGTTTCGCTCGGGCTGGCGCTGATGCGCAATCATGGGCCGAAAGGGGTCAGGGTCATGATTGCCGGCTACACGCTGATATTTCGCGGTACTCCGTTGCTTATTCAGTTATTTATTATTTATTATGGTCTTGCTCAGTTTTCGTTGTTACGCGCCAGTGTCTTCTGGCCGTGGCTTTCCAGCCCGCTGGTCTGTGTCTTACTGGCCTTTATTCTTAATACAACCGCCTATACCACGGAAATTTTTGCCGGTGGTTTACGTCATTTACCCGCCGGTGAAATTGAAGCAGCCAGAGCCTACGGCATGTCACTCCCGGTGGTGGTGAGACGTATCTTATTACCGGCGATGTTAACGCGTTCGCTCTCATTATATGGCAATGAGACCATTATGATGTTGCATGCCACTTCGCTGGCTAGCACGGTCACGCTGATGGAAATTACCGGTGTGGCGCGCAACATCAGTCTGAATTATTACATCCAGTTTGAACCCTATGTAACAGCCGGAATGATTTATCTGGTTTTGACGCTAGTACTGGTTGCCCTGTTTCGTTATGCAGAGAAGCACTGGGCAGGCTATCTGACGTCGCCGCGCGGCTAATATTTTTTGTATTGAGGTTAATAATGAACAACACAAGACAATTTGATTTATGGGGCATTCCTTTTGACGGCGAATCTACCTTAGGCTGGCCGGGCTCTCGCTATGCACCAGACCGGGTGCGGGCTTGTGCGCGTTGGATAAATATGCGCATTCAGCAGGGCAAAGTGTACTGCCTGGAAACTGACAGCGAGATTGCGGTAGGGGATCAACTACTGACTGACCGGGGTGATGTAAAGGTTATTCCTAATGACACCCTGAAAACCTTTGCCGCGACGAGCAGTGCAGTGAAGAGCTCGATTCAGCAGGGGCGAGTGCCGATCATGATTGGCGGTGATGACAGTTTGCTTTTCCCCGTAGCACAGGGCGTACATGAGGCATTGTCTGGCCGCATTGGCATTATTCATTTTGATTCGCATTTGGATCTGATGGATGAGAGTGAATTACAGGGGCGCCATAGCCAGTCAAGCGGAATGCGTCGTTCACTGGAACTGGCGCGCATTGCACCAACGGATTGTATTCAGGTGTGTGAACGGCATTTTAATTTCCCTGCTTCCGGCAAATTTAAGCATGATAATGACTTAATGCATCTTTCTGCCCGCGAAGTGTTAAAAATTGGAGCAGAAGCGACGGTCGCGCGTATTTTGGCCCGGGTTAAACAGGCTGACCATCTCTTTCTCTCATTCGATATCGATTCAGTTGATCCGGCATATGCGCCAGGCGCTGGCGCTCATGAGCCCGGCGGAATCAGTTCTGACCAGGCATTACAGATGGTGGAAATGCTGGCGCCACATTGTGCGGCAATGGCGATTACCGAAGTTAATCCGACCAAAGATGTGGGTGATATGACCTCAACCCTCGCGGCGTATCTGGCGTTTAGTTTTGCTGTGTATGGCAGCCAGCAGCAATAGTTCTTCTGTGCATCGTCGCGGCGGGCAGATAGACCGGGGCTGCCAACAACGATGTCGAATTCTGTTGCGCCAGTCAGGCTTTGCGTGTTGACAGCAAAATGCGGGGTTCTGTATCGGGCACGCCGGATATCCGCCGGATCCTTCCGGGCAGATTGTCAAACTGGCTTAACGTTTCAGTATGAATCTCGACAAGGATGTCCCAGCGCCCATTGGTGGTGTGCAGCGTGGCGATGGCGGGTTCTCCCCTTAGAGCCTGGCCCATCAGGCAAATTTTACTTGCCACTTTGGCCCTGGGCAGTGCGCGAAATCCTCACGTACTACGTGTACGCTCCGGTTTCTCCGCGCTGTCCGTGTCTTGACTGCGACAATAATACCGACTGGGCCAGGCTCTTAGTGTCTGAATAATCGCTAATGCTTTGTTGCCTTCAACCGCAATACTCATCCAGGCGCGGATGCGGGGATCTTCCTGCAGCCTGAGTAAAACGGTATAACCTGAAATTTCACCGTTGCTTTCCATCATGCTGATGCGTTTTCGCACTGTAACATGAGAAACCCCGGTTCTTTTCGCGATTTCGCTGACAGACATACGGCCATGATCGCGCAACAGTGAAATAATTTCCGGTCAATATCATTCATGATCATAATGAGAACTGTATATGATCAATTATTTTCATATTGATCATGTTGTCAATTTATGGGTTTACCCAATTATTGGTACTCTGATTATGCGCAATAATTTGAGTTGCCGGAAAACAGCGCCCGCGGAGCGGGAAAGCAGTATAGCTAACGCAACTGCAACTGCAACTGCAACTGCAACTGCAACTGCAACTGCAACTGCAACTGCAACTGCAACTGCAACTGCAA
>JAATFO010000069.1 GCA_015655145.1 Enterobacterales bacterium
AGAAACCACCGCTGCAGAACGCTGGATCGCCGAACGGGATAATCACGGGCGATTTTATATCTACTGTAATCCGCATGATCGCGTCATGGGCTCATCCCCGTTGTTAAGCCTGGGCTGGCAGGGATTACCCAACATCAAGGGAAATCAAAAGCCACATCCTTTAATTGAAAAACATAAAGACCGTTTGTTCCAGCGCATGATGGCACGCGCCACCCCCTGCGGAAGTGAACCTAATCTGAACACCCCTTTCTGGCCGTTACCGGACGGGAAACCTTTCTGGGATGACGGCGGTGATTTACTGACCTATCACACCCCTGATTATCAGACGATAAACATTAATGCTGAAGAAGTCCCAGATCCAATTAAAGCAACTGATATGGAAAAGTTTGACGAACAACGCCCCGGGGATGGTGAGCAGTGGGAGACAAACCCTGTCTCACCTGAGGGAAACGGCTGGGGGCAAACGAATGAGGATACCGGCGCGCCCAATGACGAAACGTTTGAAAACTATGTGGTGTTGTATCCCAAAATCCTGGTACCGGCCGGCGCTTATCGCCAGACAGGCCGTGATTATCCCAAGGTTGAACCCATCTTGCGTCTGGAAACCGATGAAGAGCGGCGTATCCGGGTGGGTGCCTATATCTCACAGTCAACCGATCATAGCTCGCTGCCAAAACACCCGAAGTTTCTTGAGCAGGTGGTCGCTTATGATTTACCCGTCGGCTTCTGTGACGCCACCTGGGACCGGGCATTTATGGCGACGCTCCGTGGCAAGGCTGACTGGACAAAAGGCGATGACAATTATTTTAACAAAGGGGAATTATCCGTCCCGCCAATCCCTGTCATCATCTCTCAGGAAACCATTTCCGAGGAAAAAAGAGCTGATTTCGAAAAGTACAGAACTGAAGTGGAAGCAGCAAAGAAACCGTATGCCCTCAAGTATTAGGGATAATTAAGGATGGGGCAGTTCGTTGTTTGAACCGTCCCTGTTTTGCCGGAGACTGCACTTTTTGAGCAGCCCGGCCAGGTTAGCCAGAAACCCTAAAATTTCCCCTTCAGATAAACGGCATGGAACACCCTCCACGCTGATCCTCTGAATGATGCTGTTTTATGCGTTATCTGGCTTTGCTTATGCGGATTTCAATGTTTGTTTAACGGGGGCGCTGAGTTAGGGTAACAAGGCCATTCACCCAGGGTATTTATAGCAAACTCAATGCATTGCTCTGTGGTGACCAGGCGAAAAGAGCTCATCACCACGGTTTGCCCCTTCTTTCTGCGGGATGGTGGCTATGCAACTGAAACTCAGACCCGCCATGCCGGCAAGGGAGTATGCTGTGGAATGAGTAGGGTTAGCGCCAGTCCGCAGTGATGATGTGTTTAACGCGTTTCCTGTGTCAAACAGGATGACACCGAGCATGATGTTGATTTTATCCCCGATGGTATTGCTAATCTTGCTGGCTGGGCGTTGCTATTGCGCCGACGCCACACGGCCATTTTGCCTGTGTTAACCTGTTCTCACCCGGTCAAAACGATGAAAAGAGGGCGGGTGCGTGCTGCGATGGCCGGTTTTTACCGACAAACCATGACAGACTGTGTACCTGTGGCAACGTTATTCCGCTTTGGTGTTGATCTCTTTATTCTTTTACGTAGTGTAGTTACGTTAACTGTTTTGTCATTAAACCCGGTGGGCGATGTGCTAAACCCACGTTTGCGAGAGAGTGTCTTATGACCGCGTTACTCGATATTCAGGACTTACATATCACTTTCCCGGGGCATCATGCTGTTCGCGGCCTTAACCTGACGATTAATGCCGGTGAAACACTGGCGTTAGTGGGGGAATCGGGGTGTGGCAAGTCGGCCACCGCCTTGTCGCTGATGCGACTATTGCCGGCGCCGGGCCAGATACAGGGACGCATTCTGTTTGAGGGCAAAGACATCTTGACGCTTCCCGAATGGCAGATGCGTCAACTGCGCGGCAACACCTTCTCAATGATTTTTCAGGAGCCGATGACCTCCCTGAATCCGGTGCTGTCAATCGGTAAGCAGATAGCGGAAAGTTTACGTACGCACCAGAATTTAACGGCGGCGGCGGCGCGGAAGCGGGCCATTGAGTTACTGGATCTGGTCAGGATCCCGGAACCTGCGCGGCGTATTGATGACTATCCGCACAATCTGTCAGGTGGGCAGCGCCAGCGGGTTATGATTGCGATGGCCGTGGCGTGCCAGCCACGGCTGTTGATTGCCGATGAACCGACCACCGCGTTGGATGTGACCATTCAGGCGCAGATCCTCGAACTGCTGGATAACCTGCGTCATGAGTTATCGATGAGTTTGTTGCTGATTACGCACGATTTAGGGCTGGTGGCGCAGTGGGCCGATCGGGTGGCGGTGATGAATGCCGGACAAAAAGTTGAAGAGGCCACCACCAGCACATTATTTTCCTCGCCCCAGCACCCTTATACCCGCGGGTTACTTGGAACATCGTTGCATATGGACCAGGAGCTGCATTACCATACCAGCCGGTTACCCGAAATCGTCCATTATCAGACCGACGATGCGACAGCATTTTCATTGGTAACGCCGCCGCCCTTAATTCATCGCGCCAGCCAGCCAGACCAGCAACCGTTGTTGTCGCTGCAGGATATTCATACCGAATACCATACCGCGCAGGGTAGTGTGGCTGCCGTCAGGGGCGTCTCTCTGGATATCCACCCCGGCGAAACGGTGGGGCTGGTGGGGGAATCCGGCTGTGGGAAATCAACGTTATCAAAAAATATTTTACGCTTGTTGCCTGTCACCAAAGGGAAAATATTTTTTAACGGTGAGGATATCACCAGGCAAAAAGAATCCCGTCTCACCACATTGCGTCAACGGGTTCAGATGATATTCCAGGATCCTTATGCGTCATTGAACCCACGTCAAAGCATTCAAAACATTCTGGAAACGCCGCTGGTGATCCACCGGCTCGGTGATCGGGCATGGCGTCAACGTACCGTCAACGACATCATTGACAAAGTGGGTTTGCCGCAAAGCAGTTTGCAGCGTTATCCGCATGAATTTTCGGGGGGACAACGGCAGCGGATTGGCATTGCCCGCGCGTTGGTGATTCGGCCCGAACTGGTTATTTGTGATGAACCGGTTTCAGCGCTGGATGTGTCTATTCAGGCGCAAATCCTCAATTTGCTGGTGGCGCTTAAAAATGAAATGGGTTTGTCACTGTTGTTTATTTCGCACGATTTAGCGGTGGTGCGCTATATCGCTGATAACGTGGTGGTGATGCAAAACGGCCGTTGTGTTGAGAAAGGCGATCACCATACTATCTGGCATCAGCCACAGCACGCTTATACCCGTAAATTAATTGCTGCGGTGCCGGGGCATCCACATCAGACGGCGGATCCGGCATGAGCGGCGATCAGTCGCGGCTGACTACAACCAGGCGGATAACGCCGTGTTATTTTTACCGTTGGCATGCAGAGCGCCCGGACCAGTAAGCGGTGTGGTATAATCGGCTGAATTCGGGCATTCGCGTGATAACAGGGAATAGGGCTAGTCTGACGGCAAAATTGTGTGCGTCGCGTAAAAAAATATTGCACAGATCATTCCCTCATGCGCTGAAATAAGGTACAAGGCTGCATGAAAATTCCAAACAGAATCCAACCGTTGGTGGATGAGGGCCTGATAGACGATGTGGTCCGGCGACTGAAAAGTGGCAAAGAAGCTGATGTTTACACCGTATTATGCGGTGATGAAGTTCGCTGCGCCAAAGTTTACAAAGAAGCGTCACAGCGTAGCTTTAAGCAGGCGGTGCAGTATCAGGAAGGGCGCAAAGTCCGTAACAGCCGCAATGCGCGCGCGATGCAAAAAGGCTCAAAGTTTGGCCGTAAACAGCAGGAGGAGTCCTGGCAGACGGCGGAAGTCAATGTGCTGTTCCAACTGGCGAATGCCGGTGTGCGTGTACCGCAGCCGTATATTTGTCTGGATGGCGTGTTATTGATGGAGCTGATCACCGACGCCGATGGTATGGCCGCACCGCGTTTGAGTGATGTGATTCTGACGGCGGATGAAGCGCTCGCCGATTTCACTACCATGATCGGGAATATCGTGCGGATGCTATGCGCCGGTGTGGTACACGGGGATTTGTCCGAATTCAACGTCCTGTTGGATGCCGAAGGTCCGGTGATTATCGACCTGCCTCAGGCGGTGGATGCGGCCGCGAACAACCATGCCGAATCAATGTTTGCACGCGATGTGAACAATATGACGGAATATTACGGCCAGTTCGCGCCACAGTTGCTGGAAACCCGTTATGCGCAAGAAATCTGGGCGTTGTATGAAGACGGTAAACTCACGCCGGAAACCTTGCTGACCGGTCAGTTCGCCGAAGATACGCATAAAGCCGACGTGGATTCGCTGCTTGATGAAATCGTCGCCGCTGAAAATGAATATTATGACCGTCAGCGGGCGCGCAAAGAGCAGGATCTCTGAGGTCGCTGCTCACTATGCCGAAAGCCAGTGACGCGTTGTTGACCTGATTACGCCGAAACAGGCGCTCTGATATCCTCTTTTCACGTTGCCGGAGGCGCCACTGAGCTCCCTTCAAGGCAGGTGAAATCTACCGTACCACGGTATTCCGACGGACGATTCGTTCTCAGGAAAACATCCCCGCCGCGATATACGAACCTTCCCGGGGGGCCGGCGGCACAAAGAAAATGGCGGATCCGAGGTGTGAAATATATTCATTCAACGCATCGGAGGCACCAAGGCGGCGTTGCAGAGTTTCAAAATGTGCCGGGTCGTTCTGGTAACAGATAAACAATAAGCCGGCATCAAGCAGCCCTACCTCGTTAATCCCCTCGGTATAGTTATAGGCACGTCGCAGTATTTTAAGCCCGCCATTGTTCTCATGAGCGGCCAGACTGATATGCGAAGTATCGGGAATGATCAGCGCACCGCTGTCATCCATTTTATTAAAGTCCGGGGTATCAAATTCCTGTTTACCCGTGAGTGGGGCGCCGGATACCTTGTGGCGGCCAAAGATGGCATTTTGATCACTGACCCGGTCGGTATCCCAGTTTTCAATTTTCATCTGAATTTTACGTACGATCTGGTAAGAACCGTGCTGCTGCCAGGCAGGCGCGTTATCCTTGATCCAGACAAACTTTTCAAAATCAGCTTTTTCAGTGATGTTTCGCGTGCCGTCTTTATAACCAAACAGGTTCCGCGGGGTCGTTTGCCCCTTGCCAGCCGAGGCGCGGCCAAAGCCCATGACGGCCCAACGGGTTGCCGCCGCACCGGTATGCTTTGCAATCCTTGCCAGCACACGAATGCAATGGTAAGCCACCTGGGGATCATCCGCACAGGCCTGAAGCGAGAGATCGCCGCCAGTCAGCTCAGTTTTAAAGGCATCGCTGGGAAGCGACTGCAGCTCGCGTAATAACGCCGGTTTTTTATCGCTGAGTCCAAAGGTATCGGTAAAAATTCTCGGGCCGAGCCCAACGGTGACGGTTAAGGACGCAGGTGCCAGATCCAGCGCTTCCCCGGTGTCTGCGCCTACGCTACTGTCGCGGAGGGGCTCCACCTGGCCAATGCTTTCTCCTCGCATCAATTGTGATATCGCCGCCGACCAGCGCGCCAGCAGGACTTGTAAATCCTGGCGTTGGTTTGAGGTGACGTCAAAGGTCATATAAAACGTGTAGCGCTGCGGCGGCGTAGTAATACCCGCCTGTTCAGCATGGCCATAAAATGGATAGGACCGCGTCAGATCAATGCTGTCGTGAGAGTTGGCAACGATGGATGATGGCTGCGCCAGCGCATAAACCGGTAGCGTGAGTGCGCCGGCAACTGCGCCACGCAACAGATCACGACGGGAAAATTCCCCGGCCTGCTCCATGGCCGGGGTTTTTTTACCACTCATTAATTATGCTCCTTTTACGGTAGCGACTTTTTCAGCAATTTTTGACAATGGTTCCTGAAGTGCCTGAATACGCTTACTCAGTTTTGCCGCATCACTGGCTTTCAAGTCGCTGGTGTAATATTTGTATCCGCCAGGGATACTGGGATCACGGTAAGTATTAAGCAAGGCTTTTACTGCCGCGAATTCATCTGTCACCCGTTTGGTCAGGTCAGGATCAATTTTCGTCAGGCCTGGCGCCAGGAATGCAAACGCCTGTTGAGCGCCTTCAACATTGCCGGCAAAGTCAACCAGGTCAAAATGGCTGAATTCTTCTTCTTCACCGGTTACTTTGGTGTTTTGTACTTCTTCCAGCAGATCAGCGGCGCCGTTAGCCAGATCCTCTGGTTTGTAATTCAGCGATTTCACTAATGTATCGAGCTTGTTTACATTACTCTGAAGCTCGGTGGCCAGTTGTTTAGTTTCGTCGGTGATTTTACCATTTTTGAACAGATCACGTTCAATAGCATGGAAACCGTGCCAGCCCACTTTCGGGTCAAGGTTGGAAGCGCGCATATCAATCAGGTAATCAAGATTGCCGGCATTGTCCGTGGCTTTGAAGCCAGGTAGCACGAATCCGTCAACGTCTGATTCAACACGTTCATAGAAGGGGCGGGCGCGCGGATAATCGGCTTTGGCCTGTTCCAGATTACCAGCATCAATATCGGCTTTCAGCCGGTTTGTTGCCACGACCATATCGCTCACCACGCCATTGACATACGTCGCATAGCCTTTAGTGCCGGCTTCCAGCAGGGTGGCTACACTTCCGGTTGCCTGTTGCGCTTTTTTCCCGGTAACAGTGAAGTTTGCCAGTTCGTTTTTAGCGCCAGGGCAATAAATCTGGTAGCTTCCCCCATCCAGCGTCTGCGTGAAGCTGACGGCTGGTAAGCCCGGTGCGAGATTTTCTTTTTCACCCAGGATACGGTTATTGCTTAGCAGTTCTACTTCGCTGATTGCCGTCGCGGTTTCGTTGGTGACGGTAAAGGTGATGGGACCTGCTTTCGCTTTGTTGTGGTCGAGAACACAACTGCCGCCATCCTTACTGGTCAGTGTAATGTTGACCTGGGATACCCCATTTTTCAGCGGAGCCGGCGTACTGCCCGTCGCGGCAACACTTGCCCATGCGCAGGAAGAAAACGCAACGAGAACGCTTAGTCTGATCGCGGTGATCAGAGGATTCAGGGGACGATTAACGCTTTGCATGACTATTTCCTTTTTTATCGTGATAAATGAACACCGTGATCGAATTAAGGGATCGTATTGGCGATGGTAATCTCAGATCTGCGGCGTTGTTGACGCACCATTGAACTGGCTGAAAATAAAAAGAATAACGCGATGATAATCAGTAAAGCGGGTAATTCCAGCGCCCAAAACTGCCTTGTCTGACGTAGGGTTTCCGCCTGATTCTGTGCGCTAACAACTTGCTGTTGATAAGCATCACTGCTACGCCAGCGACAGACAGGTGAAAGGTCATCGTGATTAATCATCACGGTACGCGGTGTCTGAAGATGACTACCAGATAACGTGAGGACATCATTGCGGTTACT
This sequence comes from Enterobacterales bacterium, assembly GCA_015655145.1. GTDB lineage: Bacteria > Pseudomonadota > Gammaproteobacteria > Enterobacterales > Enterobacteriaceae > JAATFO01. The sequence continues at coordinate 7,498 of JAATFO010000069.1, forward strand.
GATAGCATTGAGGAGAATGCCATCCGCCACCCATACCGTCATCACACAGTGTGTCGACCAGTTGGCCGTAAACGGCCCTGGATTTCGTTGTCGGTTAAGGCCAATCGGAATTCGGCCGCCATACAGATCGGCAACCTGTTCAAGTGTAATACTGGTGGGCGCGTCGGGTTTGGCTCCGCGCTGAGTAATGGTCCAGACAGCGGCATCAATACCGGCGTATTGCTGACGTTGACGGCTGGCTTGCGGCAAGGGCACTACGGTCGTGTTTCCCCCTTGCAGCGCGATATGAAGCTCTCCGGATGCGTCGGACGCCGCCATGTTCAGTTGCAGGGTGCCAACCGGCTGCGCCGTACTGTTAACCAACGGCATGGCCTCGGGCAACCGAAGCTGGGGGCGCGGATAAAACAGAAATAAACCAAGCGCAATCAACGCCAGCGTTCCAGCGGTGATAAACCGCAGCCGGGCGGCTATATGGGTTCTCGGACGCCAGGCCATCGGCCAGTAAACAAATAATACGACCAGAATGAGATAGATTAACCAGCCAGTAACTTCAATGACGCGAGGGTCGGCGGGAATGCCGAGCACCCCGGTAACCAGTGCCGACTGGATACTCCCCGGGGTCACCATCCATGACAAATCCATGGCTTTCTGTTGCCCGATATTCAGCCATCCGCCTTCATGCGCGCTGCGCAATGACGAGATCACCAATCCCGCCGCCACCAAAATGAGAAAACTGCCGGTAAAATGGAAAAAACGGGATAAATTAATCCGCACGCCGCCAAGATAAATACCCCAACCGATAATCGTCGCTATCAGCAAGCCAATTATCGCGCCAGCCGCCGCCAGCCCCGCAGACTGGGCCGCGGAGAACGTCGCCAGCAAGAATACGCTGGTTTCAAACCCTTCTTTCAGCACGGCGAGGAAGGCCATGCTGGTCAGTGCCCAGGCGCCGGTATGGCTTAATGCCTGAGCAGCTTCGCTCTCAAGCTGCTGACGCATGTGCTGCGCATGGGTATTCATCCAGATTATCATGCCGGTGACGAAGAAAACGGCCAGCGCGCCGATAATGGCTTCCATCCCTTCCTGTTGCGCCTGAGGTAATGCGCGTTCGGTAAGTTCGAGGGCGACCCCGACCAAAATAGAAAGAATGATCGCCAGAATTACGCCGAACCACATGGCGGTCAGGCGTTGTCCGTTTTTACGCAGAAAGGCCGCAATAATGCCAACGATCAGTGCAGCTTCAAGCCCTTCTCGCAGACCAATGACAAATGTCGCTAACGTAATATTGTCCTCATGGGAATTTTATTTTAACGCTAATGATTATTAGTATCATCATCGCTTACAGTATTGAAGATATCAACGCGCGGAAATACATTAAATATCACTAAAGCGGAGATTTTTTTTTGTGTCGGTTTATGTCCCGGTCGATAAAGGAGGGCAAGGGTTGTTGCAATGCATGGGTCGGTACTTGCCGTTCGTGTGGTTTAGCAACCCGTCAGGCTGTGTTTGCTCACGATCGATGCTTGCCGGCAACACCATCGCTGGCGGGCTGGCCTGACCCTGACACAACACCTGAACAGGCCCAGATTATTACCCGGAAGCAGGCAATACCGGTTGACGCATTTACCTGACATCCGGTTGCCAGGGAAGTGGGGAAATGTAAAAAATAAGGGAAATGAACGAATGGAGAGAATTAGCCCCGCTTTAGTTTAAACAATGACATGCATGGGGATGTTGGGGGCCAGGGAGTAACGGGTATTGCTGCTTCAGTTCAGCCCCCGGCATTTAACGTCACTGCATTTAGTCCGACCCTGCGCGTTCGCCCAAAAACCGACAGCAACCCTCAGTTGTCCTGCCTGAAGCAACACTCATGCCTAATCCTTGCCGTAATGTAGGCTGCCAGTGATAGCGATACCATCCTCATTTATCACCAGTCGCTGATGCACCAGATAATGCTGGGTTGCCATCAAAATTTCATCTTCATGATCGAGATGGTCTGCTAAATCTGCCTCCTGGTCCGCATTTTTGGTTGCGTTAAGGCTAACCCCCGCCGCCCCCTGAGCATTCATATGATAAATGATTGAGCCAGTGTCACATTGACCACGCGCCAGTAACTGCAGTGCATGCCGCCTCAATATTTCCTGATCCGGGGCATCACTGCTGAGATCAATGGTCATAAGCGGCCTACCCAGCATGCTGCGCTCGGTACGTCCACAGAAATCAAGCACTTGTTTGTAATCTGCAGAGGTGCTCAGAAACCCATTAAAACGGATAGCTTTACCCTCAAGTACAGATTTGAGCAGCGCGTCGCCATTGACCTGAGTGCTGTCGAGATTATCACCCCCGGTCGCACCTTTTAGCAGCGGCGTATTGTGGATGCGTGGAGCCTGACTGAGGTGAGCGTCCAGCGCCTGTGACGGGCCGGTTAGCGTATCTTCAATGCGTGACTTCAGTGCTGCTTTATCATCTTCATATTCCTCTACCTCCTCCTCATCGCTGTCTTCGACCTCGTTGAACACGGAATATTTAAGGCCAAAATTCTCGACAAAGTCGTCGATGTTATCGTCATCATGGTAGTCATTATCACAGGCTTTCAAAAAGTCTGGCAGCGTCTGATAGCCCATTCGGCTGATATTCATCAGAATGTTATCGCCGAATTTGCTTTGGTAAAATTCCAGCGCGGCCCTGACCTCTTTTTGATTATCTGACGAGGTTGCTAACATATGCGCACGGCTCTGTTGTTCCAGCACTATTTTTTGTGGCGGAAAGTGCCTGAGATCATTTTGCGTAATAGCAGCCATCATCTGTTCTGCCGCCTGAGACAGGCGCAGTTCATCACTTAACAACGCCTGCGTTTGAGCAGGGTTGATGGGCATCTGCCCCCGGCTCTCTATTCGCCGTGTATTCATTGTGCGGAAGGCAGACATTTGACCACTCTGGTTCAACGCCGCCATGTCTACCGAATGCCCGTGAATCGTGCCGACACCGTTTCCTGGCCTGGCTGACACGGAGGGACCGGAGGATGAAGCATTACTGACCTGTTGATGTTGTGCGACGAGGTCATCGGAGCGAGGGCTGATGGCGGGAACGTGTCCGCCAGTGCCGGAAAGTGGGAGTCTCATGTCGGGCTACCTGATTATCGGTTGATGGTATTTACGTGGTTCCTGTTCATCAACGGTTCCACCGCTCCTCTCTTTTAGCGACGGTTGCGGCGCAGACCGGTATGGGCGTCCGTTTGGATACAAGACGGGGGAGGACTGGAACCGCCTGAAAAAGATGATTCTCCAGAACGGTCTCAGGGTTATGGCCGTCAATGTGCCGACAACCTGGATTGCTTCCGGCAGTCATGATGTTGATAGCCGTATGTTTGCGGCCATCAATAAAATGAAGCGGGGAATGGCCAGCCACCACGCCTCGCACTGCCATCATCTTTTCGAGATTACGCCAGCTGAGCGAGTAGGCCAGATACCCGCGCACACACTGAGCGATGACATCAGCGGGATAATGCAGGCGTTTGACGGTTTTTCGAATCAAAGACATAGTCAGGCGACATCATAAAAAAAACAGGATGTTACCTGATTCACTGCTTAATGCGACAGCGCCCTTTTTGTTAAGCAACGTGAACATAGACTGAGGTATGAGTATCTCCGCTGTGAAATACATGAAACCGGGACAGTTATGTTCCACTTATCCGCCTCTCTCCCGTATTTTTAAGGAAATATTATGATTGATAATGATCGCCGCAACTTGCTGCTCGGCGCGTTGGCAGCAAGTCTTGCATTCAGTACTCATGCGGCGGATACCGCAGCGTCTAATCATGTTTTGCCTGACGGGGAACGAGACATGGATAGTGTGCGCTGGACGGGGAATGAACAGATCGCCATGCTGGTTTATAATGGTATGACAATTCAGGATCTGGTTGGTCCGCACTGCATGTTAGGTTTCATGAAGGGAGCGAAAATCCACATTGTGGCCAAAACGCTTGAACCCGTGACAAGCGATGCCGGCCTGACGGTGATCCCCACCGCGACATTTGAAAACTGTCCAAAAGATTTAACGGTACTGTTTACACCTGGCGGCACGGATGGAACGCTGGCGGCGGCATCGGATGAACAGACGTTGGCGTTTTTTGCTGATCGTGGCGCACGCGCGAAGTATGTCACCAGTGTCTGCTCCGGTGCCTTAATCCTCGGCGCCGCAGGATTACTGAAAGGATATAAAGCGACATCACACTGGTGCTGCCGCGACGCGTTGGCAGGATTCGGTGCGATTCCAGTTGCCGAACGCGTGGTACAGGACCGTAACCGCATTACCGGCGCAGGAGTAACCGCCGGACTGGACTTTGGCTTAACGCTGGTAGCGGAACTGCGTGGCAAGATTTACGCGGAATGCGCCCAGTTAGTCAAGGAGTACGATCCGCATCCGCCATTCAACGCCGGCTCATTAAAAACAGCACCAGAAAATGTGAAAATAGCCATGACTAAACTGTTAGCTGATTTCAGCAAAAAAGCCAATGCGTTGGCAGCAAACTCACATTTGAGCTGATGATCCTGGGGCCGGGATTCTACGCCTGAATCGAACCGGATTCGGGCGCCTGTTATTTCTGAACAGCATAAGGTCGCCGCAGGCCGCGCCGATAAGCGGCCAGGGATGAGCGCCGCTGCGCCAGCAGCGACAGGCGCGTTACCAGGCACTGCGCGATTTTCTATGACATCGAATAGCGGCCAGGCGCGGCCAAGGAGAGGGCTGCCCGGTTTGAGTTCCTGGCCGAAAACGTGTCTCTCCGGGATGCCACTAACGTGACGGATCGCCTGATGGCTGCAACCGGGCGCCTGGCGGATTCCCCTCGCCGGTATGAAACCGATGAACGCTATGACGAAGGCGTTCGTTGGGATATTTTGCGATTAATGCTGAACCATGGGAAAAATTCGCCTTTTTTTAAGAAACTTTTAACATTCACAGTGAAAGTCGCTAAACTTGCCAACAACTATTTTTATTATGCCGGATAGCCCGATTTGCTCACGCTATTTCGCCTTTCACAACGCCGACTACCCGCACTGATTGCTATTATGGCAATGATGATGCTGTTTATTGCACCCGTGGTTTCCAAAACACTGGCGCACTGGCGTGTGGCTGAAACGGGTGATATTGCCGGTGAGCGAATGGCTGCAATGCCCGGCATGGTGATGAATGACGCTCACATGGACGGGATGGCGATGGACGGGCATGACATGCATGCAATGCCGTCTGCGCAGGGGGCGCAGCCGTCGGGGCATCATAACCAGGGTGAGCATCCTGTCCAGGCAATGGACGAAGGCATGATGGATGATGTTGCCTGCGGCTACTGTCAGTTGCTGGTGCATTTCCCCCTGTTGATCTGGGTATTTGTTCCCTTTATCTGGCTGATGTTGCTGATTTCACGTGCGCCGTCGCCATTCAGTCTTCCTTTTTATCTCTGTATTGCCTTTTTCGGGCTTCCTCAACCCCGCGCACCGCCTGTTCTGTAATCCAGTTATTTCATTAAAATAATTCCGTCTTGACGGAAAATAAGTCACTTGCTTGTGAAATATGTGCTTTGCACAGGATTACCCATGTCTAAAATATCTATATCAGGAAACGCGACACGTCATTCCTTAATTAATCTGTTCCGTCGTTTACATTTTTATAGTGGTTTGTTTGTCGGTCCGTTTATTTTTGTCGCCGCATTAACCGGTACGCTGTATGTGATCACCCCGCAGCTTGAAAATACGTTGTATGCGAGTGCGCTGACAACAGAAAACAGGGGTCAGGCGGCGTCGCTTGCGGAGCAAATCAACGCGGCAAGACGCTATGCCGGTGAAGACAAAAAAATCTATGCAGTACGTCCGGCGCCGAATAGCAATGACACCACGCGGGTACAGTTTGTTGAGCCGCAACTGGGCGAGTCTGAGTCGCGCGCGGTGTTTATTGACCCTTACACGCTTGATGTTCGGGGGGACTACACCGTGTATGGTACCAGCGGTTCTCTGCCGTTACGGATGTGGCTCGATCAGTTGCATCGCGGGTTGTTACTGGGTGATCTGGGGCGAAATTACAGTGAACTGGCTGCCTCCTGGCTGTGGGTGGCTGCCCTCGGCGGGGTGGTATTATGGTTGCTCTCGCGCCCCAAACGTCAGCTTAAAAAAGCACGCGGGCGCTTTGCCATCGCGCGAAACGGACACATTACGCTGGGCCTTTTTCTGTTGTCTGGTCTGCTGTTTTTCTCCGTCACCGGGCTGACATGGTCGCAGTGGGCCGGTAATAACATCGATAAAATGCGCACATCGTTTAACTGGTTGACGCCTCAGGTTAGCACCACGCTTGATGCACACCCCGGTCCCGTTATTGGCGATCCACATGCGGAACACACCATGGCGATGGCGGGCATGATGATGCCGACTGGCGACAATGAAACGTGGCAACAGGTGCTGGCGGCGGCCCGGACGGCGGGAATCAGTGCGCAGAAGGTTGAAATTCGCGCAGCGAAAGCAGCGGGTAAAGCCTGGACCGTTACAGAGGTCGATCGTTCCTGGCCAACGCAGGTTGACGCTGTTTCTGTTGATCCCCGTAACATGCGTATTGTCGATCATGTCTATTTTGAACGGTTTCCCCTTATCGCCAAACTGACCCGTTGGGGCATTGATTTTCATATGGGCATTCTGTTCGGCCTGCCCAATCAATTGATACTGGCGGTGTTTGGTATCGGTCTGTGCGTGATGATCGTTCTCGGGTATCGCATGTGGTGGTTGCGCCGTCCTGCGGCACCAGAGAATAGCGCCACTGATTCACTCGCAGATGCATGGCTGGCGCTCCCCGTTCAGTGGCGGGCCTTGTCATTGATGATTGCCGCCTTGTTGGGCTATTGCCTGCCGGTTATGGGCGTCAGCCTGTTGGCTTTTTTACTGCTGGATATCCTGCGCTGGCGTCATCAGCGTAGAGGGTTATCACAACTTGCCTGATTTTAACGTGGGGTTACCTCGCCGGACAAATGCGTCCTGCTGCGCAGTATTAATGCGAACGATGCGAGAAATCCCCATGACCATCGCAGCGAACCCTGCGGTGGATAACAGAAATAAAAAGGTTAACGCCGGTAGCCAGGCAATTCCGCCTGAGCGGCTTTTTATACGAGGAAATTCATCATGTTAAAGACCCTGAAAAAAACGATTGTCACCACAGCCGTTTTGTCGACGATCATTCTCTCCCAGCACGCTTTAGCGCATGCACATCTGGCCAGCGCCATCCCTGGCGATAAAGCTGTGATCAGCGAGTCGCCCGAATCGCTGACGCTGACCTTCACCGAAGGTGTCGAGTCCTCTTTCAGCGGTGTCGATATCATGACCATGAGCGGCAGCGCAGTAACGACCGGAAAGACAACCATTGACAGCAATGATAACAAAATCGTGCATGTTGCCCTGAGTGCCCCACTGAAAGCGGGTGAGTATATGGTTGACTGGCATGTTCTCTCCGTTGATGGCCATAAAACCCAAGGTAGCTATACCTTCACCATGAAGTAAGTGCTGTCGCGCAAGCGAATTGACCCAGGCGGTTAGAACACGGATTATATAGCGCCAGCGGCGCAAGTACCGTGTTTGTGAAGATGGTAGAGGTTCAACATGACCTGTGAGCGCGCGCGAATGGACCCGGCGCGATGTGTCATACCAACGGGGGGATTGCCCGCCGTTGGTCTCCTGTGGCAACGCGCTTTCCTCATGCTGGCCGTCGCCATGGCTTTTTTTAGTTCAGGCGTCAGTAACGGAGTCCTATCAATGAGAACAGAAACCAAAAAATTTATTGCTGCGGTTGTGTGTGTCGCGTGTTGTGCCAGTGTCATACTGACTAAGGCGCTGGTAGGCGGGGCGATTGATGAATATAATATGCCATTCTCAACCTGGCCTGTTGAACTTTATATCTCCGAGTTTTTCATGGTGTTGCTCTATACATTCATTTTCACCTTACTGTTTTCTATTCCACTCTGGTATTTTTTTATTGGTGAAAAAACACCACCGGAACAACAATAGACGTGGCCGGTTTTATCATGCTGAGGCGCTGTGAACAGCGCCATCACTAGTAAATTCTGTGTTAATCCCCGATGAACACGCCAGGCGTAAAAAGATAATATTGATCCCCCTCTGTGGCCTGCCAGAAAATAGCATTGGGATTATGCCTGCCGAAAAACACCCACATTCTGGTAAGGTCAATATTTGACCCGCAGACAAGATAAACCTCGTGAGAAATAATGTTCTTTTGTGCGGTAAAAAGGCGTTTATACAGCGTAAGATTAGTTGTTTCCTGATAATCCTAAGTTAAATTTAATATTTAGTCTCAGGTTGTTTTTATGGAATTCTCATTACAGGGAGAGTAATGAGAAGCGCCGATGAGCGAATCCACTCAGGTTATTATCCGCAAATTGAGGTAGCGGTTATCGCCATGAGTGGCGTGCTGAAATCGAATCGCGATGTGGCGTATGCCGCTGCTCAGAACCTCATTGTAGTTCGGGTTGGCTTTGTTGAATAAATCGAACTTTTGCTGAGTTGAAGGATCAGATCACGCATCCCCTGACAACACAGGCATGCCCGTGGCAAAGCAGAAGTTCAGAATCACCAACTGGCGCACCTACAACAAAGCCCTTATCAACCGGGG